>JAUVKM010000173.1 GCA_030596265.1 Candidatus Cloacimonadota bacterium | reverse complement strand
AAGATCTGAAGTTTCATGAGAATAATCAGCAATATCAACGGGTTTATTACTTTTGATTATTTTAACACCTGTATAAATGTAGAATATTGCAATAACAAGAATTATTATTCCAAATATAATTTTTACCCATTTCATCCAGTTTCCCGGTTTAGGGAGGAAGGAGAGACCAGCCCCGGCAAAAGGCCATGGAATTGCCATTCCAACACCTAATAAAAATGGTAGTAGCAATCCAGCAGGATTACCAGCTGTATACAACGAAGTTGAATAGATGATGACTGAGATTAAAACAGGAGCTACACAAGCTCCGGCTAAGACGGCAGCAATAATTCCAAGAATAAATACAGTTATGAATTTACCCTTGCTTTTACCACCAACTTTATTACTTTGGAATTTAGAGAAATCAATTGGAATGATATCGAACATTGCCAGAGCTAAAACAATGAAAAGAGCTGCAATAGAGATATTAAACCAGGGAGATGAATTTATGGTACCAAATTGAGAACCTGTGAGAACCACAATTACTCCCAGCAAACCATAAGCTAATGCCATCCCCAAACCATAAACTCCACCTATCAAAAATCCTTTTGCTTTTGATTCCGATTGTGTGCCCGCTCCTAAAACAGCAATCGTTATAGGCATCATTGGAAGAACACAGGGAGTGAGGTTTAAAGCAATTCCACCCAGTAATATCAATACGATAATGAGCCAGATACTCATATTCGCAAATTTATTTGTATTGAATGAGCCAGGTTCTTTTGAGTTTTCTAAAAACGAAACGAAATCTTCGCTATTCTGGTATCCTGCTTCTATTCCTGTAATCTCGAAATCTTCCAATAAAACAAGAAGTTCTTCGATGTTATCTATACTTTCAATTTGTTTATGTGTCTCTTCTACTTTTTCTTTTTTAAGAACTTTAGTACCTTCTGTTAATGATAAACTGAATTCAACTTCCTCCGGCATGAAACAGGTTCCACCTTCATCACAGAACTGATATCCGGCATAAACCTGAATGATTGGCTCTCCTTTTAAATGTTCTGAGGTAGTGAATTGTTTGGTTAATGTAACCGTTCCATGAAATTCAATAGTGCCATCTTCCATTTTTTCCCCTTCAGGATAAACAGTTGATTCAAATTTGATTCCTTCTATTTCATCTACATCAACAAAGAACATATCTTTCTGCAAGGTTTGATGAAAGCCTTCCGGTATTTTATATGTTATCTTAATCTGGTTTGCTTCGATCTTTGCTGATATTACCTGCTTTGGTTCTGGTGCTTGGGCAGAAAGCGAAGTGAATAATATCATTAAAACAAATGTGATCCATAAAAATCTTCTCATTAATTCTCCAAATATATTTTTTATTTTACACTATCAAATAAAGCAATTTGTATTCCTAAAGTTTAATATTTTCTTTCTTCAAAAACTCACTTACAGTAAGTGCTTCATTCCAATATTTATAAAAAGTTGTGATGAGTGTTTCAGCAAGATCTGAATGTTCAATAACCAAATAGGTAAGGTTTTGTTCAGGGTTTATCTGATTGATCATTGAGAACATCACCGTATGATTATCAAATACATGCAGCTTTATTGGAAGGTGATAAGCTACTTTTATCTCCTCACCTTGGTCTTCAAAATTCTTCATTCTTCTTGCAAAAAAATCAATATCATCCTTTTCTACTTCAAAGATCGATCTAAATACAACACCTGTCTTCATGCTTTCTTCTTGTTCCTCATGAATATCAAGATCATTTGACATTGCATAAGGAGATTTACAGAAAGAGAGTACGATCTCTTTAGATTCAAGTTCTAAAGTATGATGTTTTTTTATGATACTTGCAGGAGTGCCGTAAACTTCGATGAATTCAAGCGGAGATGAATTATCGGTATTTGATTGATAAATTGGTGAGAGAAGTTCCGGTAGTGAATTAAGAGTTTTTAATTTTTCATTTTGTTCGCTTATTAGCTTTTCAAACGCTATCTCGGGAGATGCAGCTTTGAACCTTCTGATTTTCCCTAGTTTTTCAATGCATAACCCTTTGTTGATCAGGCTTTCCAGAACAGAATATATTCGGGATCGGTTTACATTGCAACATTGAGAGATCTCAGTTGCAGTAAATGTCTGCTTTCTTAGTAAACAACTGTATACTTTCGCTTCATTTTCTGTAAGCCCTACTTCTATCAACTTAACTAAATGTTCATTCATTCTCTTTCTTCCTATGATAATTCACTGTTGCATCTTGTGAGGCAACAAAATAAATGGAGATGTTCTGTCAAATAATTAATAAAAAAAACGCCCCGATTTCTCAGGGCATTATATCAAATCTATGTGAATTATTTCATAAGTATCATTTTCTTAGTTGAAGTATAATTCCCAGATCTCATTTTATAGAAGTATACACCGCTTGATACAAACTTATTGGTATTATCTGTACCGCTCCAGGTTGCAGTGTAGTCACCAGTTTCTTTTGTTTCATTAAAAAGTGTTTTAACAAGCTGACCTTTTATGTTGTAAACTTCAATTATTACATTTCCAGCTTCTTTAACTGAATAAGCAATGTTTGTTTCTGGGTTGAATGGGTTAGGATAATTATTATATAGAACAGTAACAAGTGGGATTAGATCTCCTTCTGCACCAACTAATGGGATCATCTCAAAATCTATCACAGTAGCTTCACAGGGAATGATGAGCACATCTTCGGCGTAGGTGAACTCATTGTAATCTTCATGCTCACAGGTCAATTGATAGATACCGTTCTGCAAAGAGAAAGAGTATTGACCATTTTCATCGGTAATATCTGAAAATTCACCGGCAATAACCACTGCATCTATGATTGGTTCCAGAGAATTGCTATCCAACACAGTTCCACAGATCGTTCCATCTGCTACATAATCCACATCGAGATGAGTTAAATATTGTTCCATCAAAAATGATTTTGTATTATTACCGGTACTATTAGTATAACAACCAAGAATAGTAGAAGAGATAATTGTTCTGTGTCCCCTGTAATCGCTAGCAATAACGCGACCAACTCCTTCCTGAGATTCAAAAAGCAGTGTACCGGAAGTAGCTCCTAAGTAGTCAAGGCTATAGTGGCTATCTGTTCCACCATTGTAGATAAAGGTCAAGTCTTCCGTGATCGTTCCTGTTTGACCGTTTAATGAAGTTACTTCATAGTTTCCACCATCATTCAGGTATTCTGATCCAAACATGGAGAACATTTCACTTCCATCATAATTCATGCCGATATCGGGTGATTCGATATAAAGTGCACCACCGGCATTTAAATAATTTACAATATATTGTTGGTTTTCGGAATTCACGATTCCGGGAGGTGTAGCACCTCAACCAACGCAATATAAGCCAAGACAGACAAATACTACATTATAATTCCTTAGTACTTTTGGCAGTTCTGTAACCAGTTGATAATCTATTCCATTAGCCGTTAATGTTTCTTCAATGCCATCTTCACAATTTTTTGTTATACCGGTATTGGGGTCAGTATAATGGGAATCATTATCATTATCCCACAAAAGATACTGTCTTTCTCCTTCCGGAAAAATTGAAACTCCAAAATCCTGAGTTATATTATTATCTTCAAATTCATCATCTATAAAGATAACCTCTCCATAAAGTTCTGTTTCTTCTAAAACTTCAGGAGTCCAGTAAAAATTGTAGGCTATCACTTCTAAAGGCTGAATTGTCTCTGAAACATCGATACTGCCTAATTCCAAACCTCCTTCCTGGAATAACTTTACTGTAAAGGAATTTTGTCCAAACATGCCGATATTCTTCACGATTATTTGCCACATATCAAGTTGATTAAGTTCCGCATTGGGTGGTCCCAGCACTTCTATCGCTGCCAGGTCATTATCGAATAAGGCAGTTATCATCACATTGTAAATATACCAGTAATCAAAATTATAAGTGGATGAACCATAACTACGAAATTGCAGTTGAATATCTTCGCCAGCAAATTCTGAAAGTGAAAGAACGACATCTTCACCACCGGTTGATCCCCAATTTCCTCCAATTAATTCATATTCCCAAAGTTCTTGGGGTGAACCATCAATAATTACTCCAATCGTCATGATCTCATTCACAGGTGAATAAGAATCTATAAACTGGGTAACAATGAGGTCTCCAACATTGTTTGGCAAAGAAATCACCGATGAAATGGCGGAAAGATCATAATTTGTGATCGTAGGTGACCATGATAATTGCAAAGCTCCACCAGTAAATGACCAATTTGAATCAAGTGACCAATCAGCGGGTGCTGTTGCAAAAGTTTCTTCCCAATATGTAGATTGAGCGATCAGACTGATGGGAAAAAGAATTAAACATGTTAAAAATAATACTACTAACTTCTTCATACCTCTCTCCTAAAGTTTTAATAACCTATTTTAAATAATACATACTAATTAAATGTACTGTTGCACCTTAGGAGGCAACAAAAATATTCCAGCCGGTTTGTCAAATTATATTTTAACTATTAGTGTTTGTCATTTTCTATTTATTATAAAAAAGTTTACCGCATTTATAGCCATCTGTGGCACTACTCATTATCCCGCCTGCATAACCAGAGCCTTCACCAACTGGAAAAAGGTTTGAAATTCCATTTGCTAAAAAGGTTTCACGTTCTCTAAGTAAACGAATAGGTGATGAAGTTCTGGTTTCCGGTGCAAGCAACAAACCATTATCAATATATCCGGGAATTCTATTATCAAATTTTGTTAATCCAAATTTTATAGCTTTTGTGATATTTTGTGAGAAGATTTGATTAAGGTCATGTTGGAAAAGCCCTGGTTGGAAACTTGTTAGCTTCTGATCTGAAGAAAATGAGTTCTTCATAAAATCATCAGCATTTTGAGATGGAGCAAAATAGGGTTTAGAATGATTGAAACATTTTTTTTCTATTAATTGTTGGAATTTCATTCCTGCAAGAATACCATCACCAAAATCATTTCTGTTTACCGTTGCTACAATTGCACTATTAGCAAAAATGTTATCCCTTTTTTTATAGCTCATTCCATTAATGACCAGGCTATTTTGTTCGGATGATCCGGCTACAATAAATCCACCCGGACACATACAAAAACTATAAATTCCTTTGTCCTTATATTTTGCTGTGAGCCGATAAGTTGCAGGACCGATCAGCGAGAATTCAGTTTTCTCACCATAAAAAGCATTGTTGATAAATTCCTGCGAATGCTCTATTCTAAAACCAACCGCGAAAGATTTGTTTTCCATTTCAATTTTATCTTTTAACATTACAAAGGTGTCACGAGCTGAAT
>JAUVKM010000156.1 GCA_030596265.1 Candidatus Cloacimonadota bacterium | reverse complement strand
TATAGGAAAGAGCTGCAAATGTTTTCATACCCGAAATTGTATAAATTTTAAACCCTACAACTCCGGCATCCCGAAGTTCATGGATCATTTCATAATCTAATGGTAGATCATTTTTTCTAATTCCACCCCAAAGAGCAAAATCTATAACAGCTTTAGGTTCGATAACGATCAATTTTTTGTTTAAGTTTTCAAGATTTGTTACGGCAGGGATGGAAGTGCATGGCATATCAATAATGGTAGTTATTCCTCCGCAGGCTGCGGCTGTTGTGCCGGAAGTAAAATCTTCACGATCAGTAAATCCCGGATCATTGAAATGCACATGAGCATCAATACAACCAGGTATAAGTAATTTTCCATGGAGATCGATAACTTCAACCCCTTTTTCTGGTTTTATATTATTCCCAATTTGTATGATCTTTTCGTTATAAGATATATCAGATATATGTGTCTTTTCCCCATCTAAGATAAATGCATTCTTTAAAATTATCATCTTAACCTCAAATAGAAGAGAAATTTGCGGTAAAATATTGTCAACTCAATAATAGATTTAGAAATATCTGATAAGTCATTTGACAAAAAAGATAACTCTATAGAATTAACATTGTTAAAACTATTAGTAGCAAAATCATATAGTTCTAAGAAAGAGGTATTATGTTTTATAATGAAATTTTAAGCAAAATGCTAAAAGAAGAAAAAAATCCTGTTAATAAGATGTATCTTCATGAAATTTATATCAAATGGAATAAGATTTCAAAGGCAATTGAAGTGAGCAATGGATCGAACAAAGAAATTGTTGAAATGCTCAATGTTTTTCGAGATTCTATAACAAACAGTAAATATAAATTTAATAAACTTAATATTAAAGGATTTACTGAGGACTCTCCAATATTTTCTGTGAATTACCTTCATGACCTTGTTTCTGTAATTATGAAGAGACAGAGTATAATTAATCATACAGGTATTTTTTGGGGATGCGGCAACTTTAATATGAATTACGTATTTTCTCCTACTAGTTTCAATACATTGGAAAAGAATCTTCGTTTCAAACAATCTATATCTCCGGAAATGCTTTTACTAGGTCAAAAAGTTGATCTTCATTATCGTGTTTCCGGTAAAAGGAATTTTGAGAAACATACGAGTATTCTCCCGCTAATAGTATTCCATACTTTCAAAATTCTTGGAAATGAAAATATGTTATTTCTAGATCATCTTGCTGGTCTCTCTAAAAATGCGTTCAGTAAATCCAGAGCAATTATATTAACCGAGAAATTGGAAAAAGGCTTTATCCCAGATCTTGTTCCAACTAATATTGATCATGTATGCGTATTAACAGAAGAAAATAATAATAAAATTTCTATAGAAATTGTGGACGAATTAGAAAAACTTATAGATAAGATATTAAAAGAAGAACATATAGTTTCAAAAAATTTATTAGATACAGGCATAATTACAAAGCGGAGATAAAATGAGCAATTCAGAAATTTCAGAATCAATGAAAATAAAATTAGATCCTGTTTTACCGGAATATCCTAAATTTATAGAAGGAATTCGTCGAGCACCTCATCGTGAAATGAATCTGAATAAACCGGAAATTGAACTTGCACTAAAAAACGCATTACGTTACATTCCAGAAGTGTTACACGAAGAAATCGCCCCGGAATTTCTGGATGAACTAATAGGACAAGGTCATATTTATGGCTACCGTTTCCGACCGAAAGAAAAAATTTATGGTAAACCAGTAGAAGAATATAAAGGGAAATGTCTGGAAGGAAAGTCCTTTCAGGTAATGATAGATAATAATTTAGATTTTGCAACTGCGCTTTATCCTTACGAACTTGTAACTTATGGCGAGACAGGTGCTGTTTGCCAAAACTGGATGCAATACCTTCTCATAAAGAAATATTTGGAGAATCTTACCCATGAAAATACACTTGTAGTCATGAGTGGACATCCTCTCGGTTTGTTCAGATCTTCGCCCAATTCTCCACGTGTGATAAATACAAATGGCTTGATTATAGGTGAGTTTGATAATCAGGCAGATTTTAATCGTGCGAATGCCCTTGGTGTTGCAAATTATGGTCAGATGACAGCCGGAGGCTGGATGTATATTGGACCTCAGGGTATTGTGCATGGAACTTATAACACAATCCTCATTGCCGGAAGAATGAAGCTCGGTGTTCCTGCAGATGGAGATTTAAGAGGTAAATTATTTGTTTCATCCGGTTTAGGCGGAATGAGCGGCGCACAACCGAAAGCAGTTGAAATTGCTAATGGAGTTGGTGTTTTTGCTGAGGTTGATTTATCCAGAATTGAAACACGTCATGAACAAGGTTGGGTTGGAAAAATCGTAAAATCCCCAGAAGACACATTTGTAATGGCTGCAGAATATGTAAAAAACAAGCAAAGTGTTTCTATAGCTTATCATGGAAATATTGTTGATCTTTTAGAATATGCGGTGAAAGAAAATATTCATATCGATCTTCTTTCTGATCAGACTTCTTGTCATGCAGCTTATGAGGGTGGATATTGCCCACAAAGTCTCACCTTTGATGAACGCACAAAAAAAATATCTGAAAACCGAAAAGAATTCTGTGAGCTAGTTGATAAATCTTTAGAAAGACATTTTAGAGCGATAAAGAAACTTGTCGCAAACGGAACCTATTTTTTCGATTATGGCAACAGCTTTATGAAAGCGGTTTACGATGCAGGTGTGAAAGAAATTTCTAAGAATCCGGAAAACACGTACGACGGTTTTATCTTTCCAAGTTATGTAGAAGATATGCTGGGTCCTGAACTTTTTGATTTTGGTTACGGTCCGTTCCGCTGGGTTTGTCTATCAGGAAAGATAGAAGATCTAGTAAAAACAGATAATGCAGCAGCAGAGATAATAAAAAATCTTCGTGCAGAACTACGTTATCAGGATATGGATAATTATATATGGGTTCGTGATGCGATGAAAAATAAGTTGGTTGTTGGAACACAAGCTCGCATACTTTATCAGGATGCACCTGGAAGGCTTGCTATCGCTCTTAAATTTAATGATATGGTTCGCAAAGGTGTAGTTGGTCCAATTATGCTTGGTAGAGATCATCATGATACCGGAGGGACTGATTCACCTTATAGAGAAACCTCTAATATTAAGGATGGCTCTAATATTATGGCAGAAATGAGTACTGAATGTTATGCTGGAAATGCTGCACGTGGCATGAGTATGGTTACGTTGCATAATGGTGGTGGCGTTGGAATTGGTAAGGTTTCTAACAGTGGATTCGGTATGGTGTTAGATGGAAGTGAAAGAGTAGATTTTATTCTTGAGAGAGCCTTTCCATGGGATGTTATGTGTGGAGTTGCACGTCGTGCCTGGGCGAGAAATGAAAATTCTATCGAAACAGCAATTGAATATAATGATGAATTTAATAAAACCGATCACATTACACTTCCCTTCATTCCCAAAAAAGGATTAATTGAGAAAATAGTAGCTGAGAAAATAAAGAATAATCTGATAATTTAACCCACAGGTAAATGTAATAAATTAATTTTTATTAAAATGATGTTGACAAATTAGTTAGCGTTTATTTTTTGTGTTCGTGTGATTAGAAATTCTAATACGTGAAAAATTTATCCCATAGTTTTATGGAATTAATTGTGTAGTATTAAAATGATTTCACTTGGGATAAATCCCGCAAAATTAGTAGGAGAAAGAAAATGAAAAACGGCACAGTAAAATGGTTTAACGAGAAAAAAGGTTTTGGTTTTTTATCATGTGAAGATGGAAACGATTATTTTTGTCATCATTCAAACATTAGTGGTGATGGATTCAAAACACTTAACGAAGGCGAAAAAGTAACTTTTGACGTTGAAGAAAGCGATAAAGGTCCAAGAGCCATAAACGTTACAAGAGTTTAACTCTAAAAAAATCAGTAAAAGCTCGATCAGAAGATCGAGCTTTTTTTTTGCTCAACTTAACCCTAACTTATAATTAAATCCATAACCTGGTTGTTCTGCTTCAGGATATTTATATCTTTTTTGTAATCTATTAAAAGTATTTTGTGATGGTTTAACATGAGAGAGATCAATTAGAAACCTACGGAAACCATTCTTATGAATATCATCTTTATATTGAAAGAGTGAGACAGGTAATTCAGGAATAACGATTGTAATACCATCACGTACAGTTTTTCTAAATGAATGATCTCTATCTTTGAAGTGTGAATAGCCATCAGGATCAGGTTTGCTCATTTTTATAGGCATTCTTGAATGAAATAATTCAGGATAAAAATAAAGAGGAACAATTCCATTTCTATCTTTACCGGCTATAAGATTTTCATAATCAAATTCATATGGGTAAATATATAAAGCAGCATTATCTTCTTTGATGAATTGGATCGCTGCATCATTAAGCATGTACACATTTTCATTGACGGACGACCTGATTCCAATTGGCAATAACAATTTTTGTGATATATGACTTATCATGAAATTCTTAATTCCCTGTCGTGAAAAATTCAAACAAAGATCACGATAATAACTTACATCATCTTCAGGTATGAACTTTGGAAGTTCTATTATGAACTTATGAATATTCTTTCTCATAAACGGTGATTTTAGATCAAGTTGGCACCATTCACTTTTAGTTAAGTTCAAGATGAGTTGGTTAAATTTATCCAGATACAATTTCCGAAACCAGCGTAATGAGTTAATTCGAATAAATAATTCATCACGATGTATCTGTTTCCCAGAACCAATTCTATTAAGGATGTTTTGTTTCTTCTTTGTTGGAAGAGAAAGAATTAATCTTTTACCGTCTAGTTGGAATTTTGTGCGGAATTTTTCGGTAGGTGCTCCAATTAAAAAGACTTTATCACCTTTCATAAAACTTTCTTGTGTAAAATTCAGATTAACAATTCCACCACTTTCTATTTCAGTAAAACCATATTCAGTTTTTAACTTTATTGCCTTGCTATCCATTCCATTCTGGGGTTGAACACGGATTCGATAGTTTTGTTTGAGCTCTTCAGAAGTTGTGAAAGAAAACTCTGTTCCTTTGGTTTTTGTTATCTCTCCAATATGAATTCCGATGAATGGGTTTTCAGTAATAGCGTTAGATACATTCCCACCTAAAAAGTAGGAAGTTTTTTCTCTTCCCATGTCGAAAGAGAGAAGCTGCTTAGCTTGCTGTATTTTATTGGGATCATCAATGACCATACGATATGCTCTTGCAACACGATTAACATATTCAGCAGATTTCATTCGTCCTTCTACCTTTAGTGATGATATTCCCATCTTCATCAGCTCCGGCACGATTTCAATTTGCTGGTTATCTTTTAAACTAAAGAAGTAATTTTCTTTCTCTCCAGATTTGAATGTTCTTCTACAAGGCTGTCTGCATTGACCTCGATTTGCACTCATTCCACCTAAGAAGCTGCTGAAAAGACACAAACCGGAAAATGAATAACACAATGCTCCATGAATAAATATCTCTAACTCGATTCTACTTTTTTTGCTGATTATCCTCAGTTCTTCTAAAGTAAGTTCTCTTGCCATGATCACACGTTCAAAGTTTTTACGCTTGGCAAACTCGGCTCCAATTGAATTGTGAAAAGCCATCTGAGTACTGGCATGAAGTGTAACGTCTGGGAAGAATTTATGTACAAGATAGTATACACCCCAATCCTGAATTATTATTGATGAGAGAGATGTTTGTGAGACTTGGTAAAGCACATCAAGCAGCTTAGGAAGTTCAGAATTCTTGATCAATGTATTAAGAGTTAAATATACTTTAGTTTCAG
>JAUVKM010000002.1 GCA_030596265.1 Candidatus Cloacimonadota bacterium | reverse complement strand
AACATGTAAAATGGGCTGCGAAAAATTCGCAGCCCAATATATTTTTCAGCAATGCTGATTAACTATTTAATTGAAGAGATTCTTTTTTCTCTTTCCATATTGAAATAAGATTTGTTCGTTTCATTTTTAGGATCCTCCTTTATCTTTATTTAGTTAAATATTAAGCTAATTATCTGTTTTCGCAAATATAAAATTGACAAAATGAAGCAGCTCTCACTTATTTTATTAAGAGGTAATTAATTATGGATTTAATTGAAATTCGGAAAGGACTACATAGAATTCCCGAACTTGGATTTGAAGAAATTAAAACACAAAAATATATTCTGCAATTACTAGAAAACCTTGATAGATTGAAGATTCACACATTCGAATTCCCGGGGATAGTAGTCGAATATTCATGCGGGAATGGAAAGTATAAACTTTTCAGAGCAGATATGGATGGACTTCCAATTACCGAAGATACAAATTGCGATTTTTCTTCAGAGCATAAAGGGAAAATGCATGCTTGTGGTCACGATATGCACATGACAATCTTGATTGGACTAATTGAAAAAGTTGTAACTGATAATCTTAATGAGAATCTATTATTTTTGTTCCAACCAGCCGAAGAAGGAAAAGGTGGAGCAATGCGTATATTAAATACAGGAATATTTGATAAATTTGATATCTCAGAAGCTTATTCTTTGCATGTAAACGGTGAAATGAAAACAGGTGAAATCGCTTCTAAACCAGGAATATTTTTTGCCAATACACAAGAGATCGAGGTTGTATTCAAAGGTAGAAGTGCACATGTTGCTTTTGCAGAAAAAGGAATAAATGCACTTACCGCAGGTGCAGAATTCTACCTTGAGATCGAAAAAGAAATAATGAGAAAATTCCCAATTAGAAAACAAGTGATCTGTGCTTTTGGTAAAATGAATGCTGGTGTTGTGATGAATGCAGTTCCGGCTGAATGCAGATTGGAAGGGACTTTCCGTGCTTTCACAGATAAGGATCATGAAATATTAAAAGCTTTAATAGAAAATATTAAATCACAAATTGCTAAAAAGCATGGAGTTGATGCAGAAATAATTCATAAATCTTACTACAAAGAAGTTAGTAATGATGAAAAATTATTTAAGAAACTTAAATTAAAAGCATTAGAAACACAGATTGAATTTAAAGAAGCCAAGATGGTTTTTACAGGTGAGGATTTTGGATTTTTTACTGAAAAATACAATGGCCTTCTCTTCTGGTTGGGAGTTGGAAAGAAAGATAGTAATGCTGATCTACATTCTCCAAAATTTCTTCCCGACGAAAAAGCGATCAATATAGGAGTTGAAATCTTTTTTAAATTGATTTAAATAAAGTAAATTATTTCGTCCTCCTGACGAGTCTCCCACGTTGTTCTTTTAAGGAAGGATAGACTTTTAGAAAACAATCAATCTATGTTCATCTCGCTCTTCGTTAAAAGATTAGCATGAAGACTCCTCAGAGTGACTGGGAACACAATACATCCTGACGAACCTTTCTCATTGCTCTTTTAAGGAAGGATTAATGAATAAATTGAATAAAAAAACCGCTCCAAAAGAGCGGTATAAATTATTTATTTAATTATTTATCTTCCAGAAAACTCTGCTAATGGCTAACAGCTAATTTCTAACTGCTGATTATAAATCATCATCATCCAAATCAATATCATCAAGGTCATCATCTTCATCTTCACCCTGCATCCAGTCCGGGCAGAAAGCTACATTTTCTGTGTGATCCCAACCATCCACGTTCTTCAGTCCGTACCTTTCTAAAATTTCTTCTTCCCAAAGAGAATATCTCACCTTATCACCATCAATATCATAAACAAGAACAGGTTTGTGGTATTTCCGCAGACTAAAGTTTCCTCCGCTCAATTCAAAAAATTCCATTATTCTTTTTTTATCTTTTTCAGCGATCATCATAATTCGCTCCTAATTATAGATTTGGTTGACCTCTTTTGATTCAATCAATTTACTTGTTCACAAAAGTGAAGTAGGATAGTTATGTCAAATAAATTTAATAAGCTTTTAATAATAACGATATTTGTTTTCATTACTATAATGTTGTATGGTTTTGAACCCAAAGTAGGTGATTTTATAAATTCTTATCAATATGAATTATATAGATCGTGGGTTAGTTCAGAGAAACTTGATGGTGACCTTCCTGCCGGTTTTACCAGTAAAAAAGTAGTTAGAAGCTTTTTAGATAAAAATGGTCGTGAGATCAATGTGGAATATGATTGGCGGAACTGGAAAATCAACTCTCAAAGAGAGATAGTCCCATTTTTATTTTATATAGACGATGAACAACAAATAAATTCTTATATTAATTTTATCGAAAGCTTTATCTATCGTTTGAATTGTAATGATAAGATGTTCATAACTGATCTTGTAGATCACAATAAAATTATTTTGGAATACAAAGAACAAATTGGTGATAATGCTTTGGAACTTATGTGGGAAGAGCGTCCAATTCCCAGACTTAAATTACTCCCGGTTGAACTAATAACAAATGCAGACACATTGGGATTTAAGTTTATTTCAGATGAAATGGATGAATTTAAAATATCATTTCCCCAAGTTTACAATATAAAAGAGATAATTTCCGGAATTCGTGAACGTGAATTTGCTAAAAGTAAAGATTATTTTCCTCCAATTATTGAACCGGGAAAGGAAGAGATTAAACCACAAATTAAGGATCTTTCACTTGCTGAATATATCAGAAATTATTTTGAAACTCCTCCGAAGCGTGAGCTTCTACATAATAAAGTAAAAGATATTCACAGCTTTCTTGTTAAGGAATTTCCTAACCATTCAATCTCAAATGAGCAGAACATTTGGCATCTTGAAATCGATAAATTTGAAGATAAATTGGATGGAGATATATCATTGGAAATAGAAATGAGTTTTGATATGATAGATATCTTTCCACTAAATGATCTGGAATTATATGGAAAGAAAATGAAATTGGGATTTGAAAATATCGATATGTCGAATTTATCTGAAACTGAAATTTCGAGTATTACAAATTATCTCCCTCAGCTTATTTATGAACATCGTGCTATTGGTTCTAAGCTTATGAATTTTTTATTAATCCACGATGAAGTAGCCTCTACACTTGTTGTTTATTCTGATGGTCGTGAACTTTATGAAACAGACTCCTACTCTGATATTCTGCTCCTTCTCAATGAATATTGGCAAGATAGAATAATATATTTTGGAATTGACAGTATAAAAAAAATAAATGGGACGATAGAGTTTAAGGGTTTTTTGGTAGCAAGATCAGATACCGGTTCTTGTGATCTAGCAGAGATCTTTTTTCATGTTAGTAAAGAATACAAGATAGATCTCATCATGATGATCCTGCATCCGGCTGAAGATAATATGAGGTAATATGAAAATATTTGAAACACATGCACATCTTGATTTCCAACATTTTGACAAAGATAGAGATCAATTGATAAAAAAATGTTTTAATAGCGGAATAGAATATATAATCAACATCGGCGTTGATGAGAAAACCTGTAACGCAAGTATAAAACTGGCAGAAAAGTATGATCGTATCTATGCAGCGGTTGGATTTCATCCACATGATGCAACCGATTATAATGCAGGATTTATCCACCAGAAAGCACAGCATTCCAAAGTAATTGCAATAGGAGAGGTCGGATTGGATTACTATCGTAATTTATCTCCTAAAGATGTGCAGAAAAGAGTTTTCGAACAGCAGATAAAAATCGCTCTGGAATTAGATATGCCTATTATTGTTCACGATAGAGATGCACATGAAGATTGTTATGATATTTTAAGTAGAAATAGTGTGAAAAAGGTGGTTTTTCATTGTTTCTCAGGTGATGAGATATTTATGCAAAAAGTTATAGAAAAAGGTTGGCATATCTCTTTTACCGGAACAGTTACTTATAAAAATTCTAACATGGATAATACAATAAGATTAGTGCCGGAAGATAAATTCTTCATCGAAACTGATTCGCCTTATCTTTCTCCTCATCCACAAAGAGGAAAAAGAAATTCACCCTTAAATTTGCAATATGTGATAGAGAAAATTTCGGAAATTCGTGGAACAACACCAAAAAGAATAGCTGAATCATCATATGGAAATGCCTGTAACTTCTTCAATTTAATAAAATATTAATAATAGAAAAAATTAATTTAATAAAAATAACTTGAACAAAATTAAAGATTAATAATTTTTGCCTTAAATTAAATAATGGAGGAATAGAATGGCTGTAATAATTAATGCTGAAACTTGTATTGGTTGTGGCGCATGTATTGACACATGCCCTACGGAAGCTCTTGAAATGAAAGATGATAAGGCTGTTGTTGATGCAGAAAAATGTGTTGATTGCGGTGCTTGTCTTGACTCTTGTCCCGTAGAAGCAATCACATTATAATTAAATAATTTAAAGAATTAAAAGCCGGCTTAATTGCCGGCTTTTTTTATTGTGGGTACTATTCTTTTATTGACAAGATATGGACTTTACAGATTTTTCCGAATGTTTCAATATTTATGTAGTATTAATATTATTAATTATTATTTTACAATTTTTACCATAATCTAAATTATGTCATAATAATTAGGAGAAAGGATCTTATGAAAAATATTAATATGGTTATAGATATTGGGAACACACATATTGTAATGGGTTTTTATTCTAATACTGAATTCTTGTATTCATGGCGCTTAAATACAGATAAAGCAAAAACGGAAGATGAATATTTTGCTATTATTAAACAGTTAGCAGATGAGCGTAAATTGTTACTTCCACAGATCAAGAAAGTCGCGATCTCATCTGTTGTTCCCGAACTTACGCGAATATTTTCTCACTTAATAAACAAATACTTAAAATGTGACGTTGAAATTGTTAATGCATATTCTGAGCTTGGATTAGAATTTCCCATAGAAGATCCTGGTTTTGTTGGTTCAGATCTTGTTGTAAATGCTTTCTCAGCAATAACCAAATACAAAACTAATTGTATTATATGCGATTTTGGAACAGCAACTACAATCCAATTAGTTGGAAAGGATGGTCGCTTTTTTGGAACTATTATAGCTCCTGGTGTAATTACTTCTGCTAAGAATCTCTTCGATTCAACAGCACTCCTCTCAAATATACAATTAAAGAAACCGGAACATTTATTGGGAACAAATACTACAGATGCCTTACTTTCAGGGATTATCACCGGAAATTCTTTTATGCTGGATGGATTTATAAAAGCATTAAAAAAGGAATATCAACATCTTAGATCAATTAAAACCATTGCTACCGGTGGTATTGCTGAATTAATTTGTAATAACTCTAAAGAAATTGATATTATTGATAAAAACTTAACTCTAGATGGATTGAATCTTATCTGTTGCAAATAAAAATAAATAAATAGATGAATAAAAAATTATTAGCTGTTTCGATATTATTGTCGTTTTACTTACTCTCTTTTACACAAAGTTTCCAACCGGAACTCAAGCTTAATGGAATAGCTAAATTAGAATATAACGAAATTGATGTTTATAGATTCCAAAAAGGATTTTCGATCACAGCTTATCCACACAACAAATTGGGCACTTATCAGATCCAAACAGAAAAAGAGATAGATTATGATGAACAACAAGTTAAACTTACAGCAAAATTAAATAATATAGAATTATATCCCCCGATATATGTATCACTTGAGAGTTTTAACAGAAACACATTCTATGGCTATTTCAAAAAAGAACTACTTAAGAAATGTAGGGAACTTATGGGGGATGATGATCGCGAACAGAGTGAAGGTCTGATTCCTGAAATTATTATCAAATTACCCAAGATAGCATTACCGAAATCTGTTCGTAGATTTATGGGAGATAAAGCCGGAAGATTGAATCTTAATGGAAGCCAACGATTGACATTTGCAGGTAGAAGTACTACTCGTAGTGATCCGGGAGATGAAAGAAATGATCAAACCAAATTTACTCCAGAAATGCGACAAGATCTTAACTTGCGTCTCAGGGGAACAATTGGTGAGAAGATTCATGTAAATGTGAACCATCAATCTACTTCCGATGAAGATGTAATGCCAGTGCCAAGTGAGATCAACATAAATTACGAAGGTGATGAAGATGAAATTGTAACAGCGATTGATGCAGGTAATATTTCTCTCTCATTATCCGGTTCAAAATTTATTAGTTACAGTGCTTCATCAGAAGGTCTTTTTGGTATTAAAACACAATTCAAAGCTGGTAATTTGAGAGTTACCACGATCATGGGTAAAGACGAAGCACAAAAGAATACACAAACTTGGACAGGAGATTCTCAAGCTGATTCAACTGTGTTCAGAAGTAATGCTTTTGTTAATAGAACACACTATTATATTGAACAACCATCAGCGCTATATTCTCTTTATGGTGATGCAGATGGTATAGAAGGGATAGATTATCCGATAGGTTGGAAAGATAATGCTATCAAATTGGTAGATGGAAAATGGTTGCTTACAGCAGAAGGCGGAAATTTACTTCCTGACCCAGATAAAGAGCTTACAGTTTACCTTGATGATGGATCTGCCAGTAATAACACGATGACTGTTGATGGTGTGAATTATCTCGATCCTGGTGATATATATCATTTTGATATTCTTTCAGAGGGAACGGATTACTTAGTAGATTGGGATTCCGGTATTATAATCATGACATTGCAAGGGATAAATAGAATTTATTCTATCGGGATTGCTTATACTCGTAAAGATGATACAAAAGTTGGAGATGCTGCTGCTAATCCGGTAGAAGCAAAGATGTTGCGCATTAGAAACCAGGAAGCGAGTGATGAGGATTATTGGAATTTGCAAATTAGAAATATTTATAATTTAGGAATGCAGAATATCAAAAATGAAGGTTTCGAAATGAGTGTCTATACTATGCCGGCGGGTGGCACAACACCAGATTATAATGCACCCCAAGAAGTTACTACGGATAGTATTCAAACGCTTAATGAATATCTAAGATTAGATAGTAATAAAGATTTTAAAATCAATGGTGAAGATGCTGCTATAAATTTGGTTACCGGTTACATACGTTTTCCATTTATTAACCCCTTTTATTCGTTAAATGATTCGATCATCTATTTAGAAGAGAATATCCCATCAAATGACATTAATAATTACATTTATGTTAAAGGTAAGATCGGAAGAGATACAATTGATCTCAGACAGATGAATATTCTTCCTGGAAGTATTGTAATAAAGATCGGACCTGACAAAAGGAAACTGATGGAGAATGTTGATTATATTGTAGATTACGATTTTGGGATGATCACATTACTAACAAGTGAAGCGAAAGATTCAGATATTGAGATTATAATTGATTTTCAGTTCAAACCGCTTTTTGCAATGGATAATAAAACTATTCTTGGAATGAGAGCTGATATGGAGTTTAGTGATAATATCAAGCTTGGTGGAACCTTTGTATATCAATCGGAGAAAGTGAGAGAAGACAGACCTAAGATCGGTAATGAGAACAGAAGTATTATCTTAGCTGATATTGATGGAGAAATCGATTATGAATTACCATTTATAACTAAATTTATAGACTGGCTTCCACTAATAAAAACAGATGCCAGGTCATCTGTAACCCTATCGGGTGAAGTGGCAATGAGTCTTCCCCGCATCTACGGAAGTGATAAACAACATGATAAAAAAGAAGCATATCTTGATGATATGGAAAGTACTATGGAAATGTATCCTCTTGGAATTACCAGAGGTACCTGGTCATTTGCCAGTAGACCTGCTGAAGAGCCAATGGGGAATCTGATCGATTATGGTAAAGCACACATTAACTACTACAATCCCAATGATGTTTATGCAAGAGATGTTTATGATCCTAATTCTCTAACCGAGAAAGAAGAGCGAGAAAAAGTATCTGTATTGGCATGTAAAATAAAACCTTCCGATATAGGTATGCCCGGGATGAACATGAAATATTGGGCAGGTATAATGAAATATATCGGTAATGAAGTAGATTTTTCTAAGAAAAAATATATCGAGATCCTGGCAAAGGTAGATACTCTGAATTACAATCAGGAATCCCATCCTGTAATTATGCACATAGATCTGGGAATAGTAAGTGAGGACTTTTATCGTCCTGGAGAAAATGATGAACCCGATAAAGAAGATGGTCTGGTAGAAGCTGATGGAATTCTGGATGGTGGAGAGGATGTAGGCCTGGACAGAATTGAATCAGGAGACCCTGGTGATGATCCTGATGATGATTTTGATAATATTGAAGTAGTAATAAATGGTGCTGAAGAATACCCCAATATCAATGGAACAGAAGGAAACAATAAACTCGATTCCGAGGATTTGAACGATACGGGTATTCTTGATAAAGATAATATTTACTTTGAATACTCTGTTAACTTGAACGAAGGTGAAGAATTCATGGAAGGCGAATTTAACGGTTGGAAACTATTCCGTATCCCCCTTCACGATCCTGAAAACTATAGAATTATAACAGATAATGCGAGCAAAGTTCCCAATATCAAAAAGATCAGTTTCTCTCGCATCTGGTTTGAGGTTGAAGATAGTACTAGAGTTAGAATTGTGAATTTAGATATAGTTGGTAATAAATGGGAAGAAGGATTTATTAAGAACGAAGATGGTACTGTTGCTACAAACAATACTGAAATTATGCAAGTCGGTATTGCAGATAACCAATCGGGTCAGCATTATATACCTGCCCCACATACTGTTATCGAAGAAAAAGGTGAAGTTACACTTGAGCAATCATTAACCATAGACTACAATAATATGGAAACCAGGAAACATGGTTTGGTAACCCAAGAGTTTTTAGATTCGTATAATCTCCTCGCATACAATAAAATTAGATATTGGGTATATGCCGAGAAACCGATAGAGGGTTATTCTCCACTAGAACAAGATTCTCTGATAATTCGTCTCGGTGCAGATTCAGTAAATTATTATGAGGTAAAACAACCATTAGCCCTTCAAGAATATAGTGCAGTTATGAATGAGGATGGTTGGAAAGAAATAGAGGTTAAGTTTTCTGAATTCACACAATTAAAAAATCTGGATAGTAGAGATGATGTGTTTTATTATCTCGGAGACATCAAACTTTCTAAAGTGGGAAACCCTAGTCTTTCCGATATTAGAGAGATGTCTTTAGGAGTCGAAGCATCAAATCAATTCTCTGGGAGAATTTATTTTGATGATATAAGGGTGGCAGATCCATATGAAGATTTAGGATTTGCAACCAGTGCAAATTTCTCAACGGTATTTGCAGACCTTGCTGTATTTAGTATTGGACTTGATTATAGGTCAGAGAATTTTCAATCTTCTGCCAGAAGAACAACGAATATGTCATTTATGCAGCAAACAAACCTGGATATCTCGAATAGAATTAGTTTAAATAAATTTATGCCGGCAGAATGGGGTTTTAATATTCCGCTTAATTTTACCAGGGCACAATCTATTGGAATACCACGATTTAAATCGGGTTCCGATATTTTACGTAAAGATCTTCTGGCTGAAGATAAAGAACGTGAGACAAATAATAATCTGTCCTATCGTGCAGATCTCACAATAGCTCAGACTAAAACGCCTAAGAGTAAAATATTAGCTTATACGATAAAAAACACTACTCTAAGTGGTAATATTCAGAAAACTCTTATAACAAATGCTACTCGCGCTGATACGACATTATCATATTCACTTAAACATGTATATAATTTTACCATGCCCAAAGAGAAGATAGACATTGGATTGTTCTCAAATTATAAGTTCCATTTCTTCCCGCATTCTATATCTAATACATTAACTTTTAGGGATACTGATCCACTTGCCTGGCGTTGGGATACTTACACCGATTCAATTCCACAATGGGTTTCTAATACAAACATATTTAAAACTCGAACATTTGAAACATCTTCTAGTATTGATTATGATATTTTTAGTGATATTTTAACCTCATACGATCTGACTACCAAACGTGATCTTATGTTAAAGAATTACTGGAAAGGATATAATATTGGAGAGGAGAAGGAAAGAACTCAAACTATTGCAATCGGTTTCGATCCAAAGTACATTGATAATATATTTAGCTTCAATGCCGACGCTTCAGTTGTCTATGATGATGATCATGTAAAATCTGGAACGCAGGATACATTGTATTATAGGGGTGGTATAAATAGAAGAATTGGTGGTAATTTTACTTTAAAGAATCAGGATATGTTACGTGATTTAGCCAGTTGGCTCGATAAAAAATTCTCTAAAACTGTTGGTGGGGAAGAAGAATCTGAGCCTGAACAGGAACAAGAGTATAAAGGGGAAGAGATAAAAGAAGAAGAAGGAAAACTTTTAGAACAAAGAGAGAATATAATTCCAGAGGATCCAAAAGAAGAATCCGAAGAACCAGAGAGCAGAGAAATGGGTGACTTAATTGGAGATGAGGGCTCAAAAGACGGTTCACTGGAAGATCCGGAAAAAAGTGATGAAAATGGTCAGCAGGAATCAGTAAGGGAAGCAGAACAAATGACAATGCCAGAGACTAAAAGTAATCCTATTGCTTCAATAGTGAGTTATATAAGTGGATTAAGCAATATCCGTGTTTCTTATGATAATACTTACCGTACAACATACGAAGACAGATTTGAGCGTCCCAATTTTCTATATCAGTTAGGTTTACCACATATCCTTGATGAAGAAGGAGATGATAAGGAAATAATCATAAAAACGGTTTCAGATAATTATTCAACTTCAGCTAGCTTCCCGATCATAAGAAATCTATCAGCAAATTTTGGTTACTCAAGAGAGATAGTTAAAACATTTAGTAATAATAATAGTGAAAAAATATCAACAATATTTCCAAATGTATCTGTAACACTAACAGAATTTGAAAAACTTATACATGCAGATAAAATACTTACAAGTTCCCGTGTTACAAGCAGCTATGTCTATTCAACAATGCAGGATGGCGACATCGATTTTATTAAAGCTGATACAGAGCAGAAACGAATTAGTCTAACACCCTTAATTTCATGGCATGGGAATTGGATTCATAATATTACAACCAGTTTTTCTCTTAACTACTCTGATCTAGAAAACATTAGTCATCGTGTTAGTTATGATGATATTAGACACACAGTTACACAATCTATGAATAGTAATCTATCTTGGTCATTCTCAAACCCTAAGGGTGTAAGAATTTTGTTCTTTAAACGAACAAATATGAAGAATGAATTTACTACAGATATAGCTTTTAGTATGGGAATGGAAAAAACAACAAGACAGGGTCAGGAAGAAGAAATTGATGAAGTTGATAAAGAATCATATAGCATTACACCAGGGGCATCTTATAAATTCAGCAAAAGTATTACTGCCGGACTTACCAGTGAATATGAACGAACAGAAGATAATAAACGAAAAACAAAATCTTCAATGTTCCGTATTAGTATCTGGATAGAAATCATTTTTTAAAACTAGTTCAATAATTGTAACAAGCATTTTACTTGACATCAGAATATTCTATTACTTAAGAAGTATATCAATAAGGAGAAACTGATGGTAACTAAAGCGCAAAAATTCAGATTAGGCATTTTTATTACCGTAATATCCGTTTTAATGGTTATGTTCCTCATCATGGTAGCCGGTACAAAGATCATGCAAAAACGTGATATCTATTATATTCGATATAAAGATTCATCAGTAACTGGGCTTCAAATCGGCGGACCGGTTAAATATCGAGGTATTGGAATTGGAAGAGTTGATGATATCTTTATTGATCCAGAGAATGTGGCTGATATTATCGTAACTGCTAGTATTAAATCGGAAACACCGATAAAAAACGATATGAAAGCTTCCTTGATCCCTATAGGGATTACCGGTTTGGTTCAAGTTGAAATAACCGGTGGAACCCAAGAAGCAGAGCTTTTAGAGGAAGGTTCATTTATCAATGCAGGATTTTCTACTTTTGATAGTATTTCCGGGAAAGCAGAGATAATTACCAATAAAATTGAGATACTTCTTAATAATTTGAATAATATTACAAACGAAGAAAACAAAAAACGACTAAATAACATTATTGCAAATGTCGATACGATCATCAACCAAAATCAATACTCTATATCAAATACAATTGTAACTTTAGAAGTAATTACAGAAGATTTTGATCAGATAGCCAAAGATACAAGAAGTCTTTTAAAAAAATTAGATAATATTATGAGTTCAGGTAAAGTTGAAAAGATCGTTGCAAACACCGAGGAGATTACTTCCAAACTTGCTGACTCTGATCTGAAACAGCTTATGGCAGATATTCATAAACTTACAATTGATGCAAATGATGCAATTTCTCACATCGATGCGACCCATCTTGAAAGCAGGCAAGATTTGCTCGATACGATTGAGAGCCTGAAAGAAACCATCGATTATTTAAACGATTTTTCCAGACAGATCAGTGAAGACCCATCATTGCTTATAAGGTCAAAGAATTAGGAGAGAAAACCTTATGAAAAAAATAATTATTCTAAGTTTATCAATTATATTTTTATTTGGGTGTATGACAAGAAACATTGTTCCCAGAAACTACTTCATTCTTGAATATTATTCCCATTCCGAAAAAGATGAACTCAGGTTGGATGAACCCTTTGATCAATCTGTTTACATTGAGGATACGAAAGTTCCAAGAACCTATAATAGAAATCAAATCGTGGTTCGTCATTTTGGACCGCGCATCACCTATTCCGATAATAATCTTTGGGGCGTAAAACTTTCAAAGATAATTCCGGATCTGATTAAAAAACGATTTGACGGCTATAAAATGTTCAAGAATACACAAAGAGAATTGTTTACTTCCGATCCTGATTATGTGATCGATACGAAGATAAACAATATTGAAATATATATTTCGGAAATGTTTTATCAGGCAAGACTGAATATCGATTTTACATATCGAAAAAAAGATACGGAAAAACCATTGATAACTCATTCAGCAAATATAGAGAGAGTATTATTAAAACAGGATTTTGATACTTTTGCGCAAACAATAAATGATATCATTTTAGATGAGATCGACAAATTTGCAGCAAAGATAAATATTCATAATATTTATGGGCCACAAGCACTGATTACACAAGATGATATTCCTGTAGAGATCGATCCCGCACTTGTAGAAATACTTGATTCGGAAGAAGATAACAGTGGAAAAGGGCTTATATTAGTTCCAGCAATTACAAGAACAGAGAATGAACCATATTATAAAGTCTATGACAAATATGGATACGAGAGATCTGCCAAAATTGGTGAAGCCTTACCATTAATGGAAGGAACTTATTCTATCGAATATGGCTCTGGAAATAAAGATCAAAAGATGACGAAGAAGAATATTAAAGTTCATCCTCGTTATAAAACAATTGTAGAACCGGATTGGGGATGCCTGATAGTTGAAATTATAGATGAAAATAGAAACTTTGCCAAGGTTATTTACGAGTTATTTGGTTTAGAAGACGGAGAAAGTTTTGGTAGTGAATTCCCATCAGAAGTAGAACTTGGTGAACAGGAAAAAGTATGGGTCTTAAAACCGGGACATTATAAAATAACCATAAATAATGAACCGTTTAATACTTACACCGATTTCACAACGGTTCTTATAGAAGAAGGCAGTGTTCAAAAACTAACGATTGTTATGGAGACCGATGAAGAAGGAAATCCAACAAATATGGCAGGAGCAGGGATTTTAGAGGAAAGTTTTTTGGCAGCATCGTTGGAACCTCTTAAATTTTCAAGTGCAATTCATATCAATGGGAATTTGAATAGTGATAATGAGCTAAATGAAGATGATCCTGAAGTTACAATAACCATGAATTCGCAATTGGAAAATTATCTAATCTATGATAAAGATCCGCTTTATTATAATATGAAAAGTCTAATTGATCTGGGTATTTCAAAAACAACAGACACAGATTTTAGGCTTGCTTCAGATGAATTCGCTCTTAAAAATACGGGAATATACTATTTTGTAACAGATCTTGGATTCTATGGAAGATTTGATATTAACTCACATTTCTTTAATGAAACACAATATAGTGCTGATGACTTCTATTATCAAAAATTTGATGAAAATGGTATTGTGCTGGGAGATAGTATCTATTCTGATAATGTACAAACAAAATCATCTCTTTTCCCAATAGAATTAAAAGAGGGAATTGGTATTAATTATAGGATATTAAATCTATCCAGAGCAAATTTAAGTTTTAGAGCCGGATTTGGGATTAGACAATTTTTCAATGAAGATGTTTTTGTTTATAATGATGAAAGAATTGATATTTATGATCCAGCTTCTACAAAAACATTTATTGATGCTGCTGGTGTTGAACATAGAAAATACTTTGAATTGGCTTCAACAAACACTACAGGGACTGAAGTGTCTCTTGTTGGAAATTTCCAACTACCTTTTAATCTAACTTATTCTATGGATGCAGATTTCTATTTTCCATTTGATGAAAACGATGAATATACATTTGAGTGGGAAAATTCCTTTAACCTGAATTTGTTCAAACATATCTCACTCGATTATAAATTTAATTTGAAAAAACGAGGTAAAGATTCTGGAATTGATTATTTGGTTCAAGAGCACAGTTTGTTCTTAAGAGTAACCTATTTCTTGAGATAATATGGAACTTAGAGAACAGTCGTTATTCTTTGAAGGAGAACTCACAAAGCAAACAGTACCTGCTTTGAGTAATATATTTCAAAAACACATTGATCATACAATTTTCACAATTAACCTGCAACAGGTCACAAAGATAGATAGTGCAGGTATTGCTTTTGTAGATGAGATCTTGTCGCAATTAGAGCTTAACCCCGATGATTCCTTATCTATGAATGAGATGGTTAGTACAGCTTATGACACCTTTACATCAGCAGAATTAAAATCCATTAGCAAAGAGAAGGGATTAGATTTTTTTACACAAATTGGATCAGGATCTTTGAATTTTCTTCAATCAATCAAAGATGGATTATACTTGATTTCAGATATTTCCTACTGGTCATTTGTAGGCATCTTCGATAAAAGAGGACAACGCAAGGGATCAGTAATTCAACAAGCTCTGTTCATTGGCGTAGATGCACTTGGAATAATCGCATTGCTCTCAATGATTCTTGGTTTGATTTTGGCTTTGCAATCTGCTGCACAATTACGGCAATTTGGAGCGAATATATTTGTTGCTGATCTAATGGCAGTATCAATGGTTACGGAAATGGGACCTATCCTCACAGCAATAATTCTGGCAGGTCGAAGTGGTTCATCAATTGCTTCGGAAATAGCAACCATGCAAGTTACAGAAGAGATCGATGCATTGAAAATGATGGCAATAAATCCAATAAGATATGTTGTCGTTCCCAAATTTCATGCCATTACGATCTGTATTCCACTTTTGGTTACAGCCTCAACCCTGATTGGAATATTTGGTGGTCTTATAGTAGCCGTAACATATCTTGATCTGAGTGCGACGGTTTTTATTGATCGAGTATTTGAAGTTCTTACCTTACGGGATGCTTTAATTGGATTGGGGAAAAGCTACTTTTTTGCGTGGGTTATTGTAATAATTGGAAGTTACTATGGATTTAATGTGAAAGGTGGCGCAGAAGGTGTTGGAAAAGTTACAACTCAGGCAGTTGTTGCTTCGATCTTCTGGGTGATCATTCTTGATGCGATCAATAGCTTGATCTTCTATTTTAATGTATGAAAAAACCAATAATATCAGTTAGAAATCTCGTTGCAAAATTTGGTGAAAAGACCATATTAAAAAATATCTCCGTGGATATCTATCCTCAGGAAGTAACTGTAATACTGGGTGGTAGCGGTTGCGGAAAAACCACATTGATCAAGAATATTCTCAAACTTTATCAGCCATTCTCGGGATCTGTGAAGATCTTTGATAAAGAAGTAACATCAATAGATGAGCAGGAATTTGATGATATCTTGAGTAGAATTGGAATGCTTTTTCAGAATGGTGCGCTTCTTAACTCTCTAAGTATTTTTGATAACGTGGCTATCCCCTTGGAACAGCATACGAAGCTTTCTAAAAATGTGATAGAAAAAATGATAAAAATAAAATTGGATCTGGTTAACCTTAGTCATGCAATATATATGGTGCCGGCAGAACTTTCGGGTGGGATGAGAAAAAGAGCAGCTCTTGCCAGGGCGATTGCACTCGATCCGGATATTCTGATTTGTGATGAACCCTCTGCGGGTCTTGATCCACTAACAAGTGCATCTCTTGATGAATTAATCCTGAAATTGAAAAATCTTCTTAATATGACGATTGTAATCGTAACACATGAACTTGCCAGTATCCATAGAATTGCTGATAGAATTCTTTTTATTGATAATGGGAGATTGTTATTTGACGGGACATTGGATGAAGCAAAAAAAACAGATATACCAGAAGTAAAAACATTTTTTGAAGTAGGTACATTTTAGTATTTATGGCAGAAAACAGAAAAAAATTTCTATTAGATGAAAACTTGGGTAAACTGGCAAAATGGCTGCGAATGCTGGGCTATGATGTTGCCATTTATAGAAGTATCAGCAATGAAAAAAAGATATCTCTCTGCAACAAAGAACGCAGAGTGTATCTAACAAGAAGTAATAAAATAGCTAGAAGAAAAGAAAGTTTCTCCAGAATATTGATAAGAACAGAGAAATATGATGAACAGTTACTGGAGATGTTGCATTTACTTGAATTTAATAATAAAATGCTATCTTCAAGATGTTTGGTGTGCAACGATAAATTACAGGAGATTCAAGTAGAAAAAATTAAAGACTTAGTTCCGAAATATGTAACAGATAATTTCTCAGATTTTAAAATATGCAGAAAATGCGGAAAGATTTTTTGGAACGGCTCACATTATGCTGCAATGAAAAGCAAACTTAAGAATTTATTGACAACATAAGTTCTAAAAATTTAGAAACATTATAAAGAATTTTATAATAATAATAATATATATTTATATATTTCCAAAAATAAGGGGGGAATATGAAAAAATGGATATTCTTTCTGTTTGTCATCATATTTACTGGTAATATTTTTGCACAGGAAATAGATGCTGCTACATCAACTGAGGACTCCATTGGTACTCAAATTACTATTCTTGAACGCCCTACAAAGTTATCTGCAAAAGCGTTGAATGATCATACCATCTCATTACGCTGGCAAAGTTCGATAGATAATATCATTGGATATGTTCTTTTTAGAAAAAGAGGAGATGAAGAATTTATTCAGATCAGTAAATTAGAGATAAATAAAACTTTTTTCATTGATGAAAAACTAAAATTTAATGTGAATTATTCATATAAAGTTCAATGCTATAATGAAGAAATAAAATCCGATTTTTCTGATGAAGTTACAATATCCACTCCATTTCCCGAACCATCAGATCTTAGTGTAAAACCGATTAATGATCAGTCCGTAAGAATAACCTGGCAAGATAACTGCGATTATGAAACAGGATTTGTTATTGAGCGAAAGTGCATGGATGGCGAGTATGTAGTGAAAGGAAAAACTCTTGCTGATGAAACACTTTATATTGATGAAGGATTGATAGTTGGAGAAAAATATTATTATCAAGTAAAGGCACTATCTGAATTCAACGAATCATTAGCATCTGATAAAATTACAGTTGAAACTAAGTTTCCTGCTCCAGCTAATTTTATTGTGAAAGCTCTCGATGACCAGTCTATTCGCCTTACGTGGGAAGACGGTTATGACTATGAAAGTGGTTTTAAAATTGTGAGAAAAACTGGTAATGATGAATTTAAAGAAATTGCAGTTGTAGATAAGAACTCACGTTATTATGTAGACAATGAATTAGAAGACGGCAAAACATATATTTATGCTATTAAGGCATTTGCAGAGATAAATGAATCCAGACCAAGCGCTTCATCTTCTGCAGAATTAGTGTTTCCCTCACCCCAGAAATTATATATTGATGTTTTGAATGATCATTCTGCAAAACTGTATTGGGAAGATAGATCCACCTTGGCTCATGAATATATTCTTGAGCGTAAGGTCAATGAAGGTGACTATAAAGTGATCTGTAAACTGAGTAAAGAAGAGAGAGATTACATAGATGAAGATATGCAACTGGGTGATGAATACACTTATCGTATCAAAGCACTTTCTAAAGTAAATGAATCGGAATATTCCAACGAAATTGGTACAAAGACCGGTTTCCCTGGTCCTGAGAACCTTTATGCTGAAAATATTGACGATCAATCACTTAGATTGTATTGGGAAGATAACTGTTCTTTTGAGACAGGTTATAGATTAGAAAGAAAGGAGAACGGAGGTGAATTTTCGGGAATTGTAGATTTGGAACCAAATGCAACGTCCTTTTTAGATTCCAAGCTCTCTTTTGGTACAACCTATACTTATAGGGTAATTGCTTTTAGTGCAGCATCCGAATCTGCTTACTCCAATATTTTATCAGCAAAAACAATTTTCCCTGAACCCACCTACCTTTCGGTGCTTATTTTAGATGACCAATCATTAAAATTATCATGGATGGATAATTGTACATTTGATACTGGATTCATAATTGAGAGAAAGGCGGGAAAGGAAGATTTTGTTTTGATCAAAGAACTTGCGGCTTCAGCAGATTCCTATCTGGATAAAGGACTCATATATGGCACACAATATATATACCGGATAGCAACGGTAACAAAATCCAATTCTTCCAATTATTCAAGTGAGATCATTGCAAAAACTGTTTTCCCCGAGCCATCTTATCTAAGTTCAGAAGTTCTCGATGATAAAACTGCATCTCTTTATTGGGAAGATAACTGTGAATTTGAAACAGGATTCAGAATTGAAAGAAAAGTCGAAGCTGAAGAGTATAAACTTTTAGTAAAACTTCCTGCCAATTCAACCTCCTACACAGATGGAAATTTAAAGTTTGAAAAAACATATTATTATAGAATTCAGGCAATTACCTCAATCAACGGATCCGATTTTTCTAATGTTGAATACTTAAATACGATATTCCCCCATCCTACAAATTTAAATGTAGAGGTAGTCTCTGCCGGAAAAATTAAATTGAATTGGAAGGATAATTGTTATTTTGAGAATGGTTATAAGATCGAAAGAAGCCAAAATGGCTCTGACTATAGAATGATAAAAGAGGTAAATCCAAATACACAAGAATATATTGATAAAGATTTGGATTACAATACAGAGTATTCATATCGTGTACATGCGTTTACGGATATGAATATCTCTCACCATACAAATACAGTTTCGGAATATTACGGATTACTTGTCCCTGGAAATTTTAAAATTTCGGTTGTAGCAGGTCGACAAGTTAAACTTACCTGGGAAGATAATAGTAGTATTGAAGAAGGCTTTAAGATTCAGAGAAGAACTGAAGGTAAAGAATTTAAAACAATTGCATCTCTGCCCGCAAATTCAGAATCTTATTTTGATACTAATACAGATATCCACAAAAAGTACTATTATCGAATTTACAGTTTTATCAAAAGAAATAATTCACCGGAATCAAAAAATTATTCTGCAATATGCCATTTTGGTTTCCGACGCGTTCCCGAAGATCATCCAACAATTCAAGCAGCAATTAATATTGCTGTCTCGGGAGATATTGTGATTGTCCAACCCGGCACTTATAAAGAGAATATTAATTTTGAAGGTAAGAACATAAAAGTCTGTTCTGAATTTATAAATACCCAGGAGAGTAGATACATAATTTCTACCATAATAGATGGAAAGAGCTCGGACAGCGTTGTTAACTTTGAAAGCGAAGAGACCCAGAAAGCAAAACTCATCGGTTTCACGATTCAAAATGGAACCGGAAATGGGCATCGTGGCGGTGGGATTTTTATCTATAATTCAAGCCCAACAATTAGCGATATGATCATAAAAGATAACAATGCAGAGAAGTTTGGTGGTGGACTCTATCTCTATAATTCCAATTCTTTAATTGAGAATGTGAAGATCGAAAATAATTCTTCTATGGGAACAAAGCATGGTTATGGGGGTGGAATTTATTTAAGTAATTCCAATCCAATTTTAAATAAATTGGAAATCATAGATAATCGAGCCAATGAATTTGGCGGCGGGATCTATATATACAATTCGAATCCGGAACTTACTAAATGTGTTATTGCCGGAAATGAGGCTGTTGGAACTGAATATGGTTATGGCGGTGGGATATATACTCAGTATTCGACTTCTTGTTGGCATAATCTTACAATTGCCGATAATTCTGCAAAATTCGGTGGAGCAATCTACTGCAATAGTTTTTCAAATCCAAAAATATTCAATTCAATTTTATGGAATAACTCTCCCCAGGAAGTCTGTTTCCATAGATTTGGTGACATCAAAGTGACTTTAAGTTATTCTAATATTATGAATGGTGAAAATGGATTTAAAACAAATAATAATGGTTCACTTTTCTTTAAAACGGGAGTAATCAATTCCGATCCCCAATTTAAAGATGCAGCCAATAGAAATTATGATCTGTTGAAAGAATCTCCATGTATTGATACTGGTGATCCTGCAGAAGAATTTAAAGATGCAGATGGATCCAGGAATAACATGGGAGCTGAAATTTAATAAATATATAATTCAGGAGGAGTTATACATGACAAAGAGAACAAAGATTTTATTAATTATTATCTTTATGGTCGTAGTGATGAGCAGCAATGTTTTTGCTCAGATTTTTCAAAGACAAATCTTTACAGGAGTGCATGCCAATGCTACCAAACTGATTGGTGGAGAGGTGGATGATAGCTCGGTTAGGATTTTAGGGGAATTTAACGGTGGTTATTATATCACTCGTAAAATCGGGGTTGGTATTGAGGCTGGTTACGGTTTTGTTACCGTTCGCGATAAAGATCAACTTCTAGAAGTAATGAGTCATCTTATTGAAAAAGAGGATGCTCCTTTTCAAACAACATTTATTCCGATCTCTGTTTTTGGACGCTATAATCTTATTAAGGATCAAAACTGGATCCCATACCTAACAGCAGGCATGGGTGTAATGATGTGGAATTGTGAAAATACCGATACTGGTACAGAGATCAGTTCCGGGAATAATTTCATTGCTAATATCGGTGGCGGGATCGAGTGGGAGATATCACGTACGGTTGCGATCGATTTTGGTGTAAAATATCAAAGATTATTTAATCAGAATGATGATATGTCCGGTGAATCTACAACATCTCTTGCTAGAGGAGATGTGCAAACTGGTAATTTATCTGCCGGTTTTGGTTTTACTCTGCGCTTTGGTGGCTGGAGAGATTCCGATGGTGATGAGATTGAAGATAAACTCGATAAGTGTCCGTTCATTCCAGAGGATTTTGATAATTTCGAAGATGAAGACGGCTGTCCTGAATGGGATAATGATGGTGATGCGCTGGCCGATTCGGTAGAAACCAATACAGGTGTATTTATTAGTGCAGACAGCACAGGAACAGATCCTAATGTAGCCGATACTGATCTGGATGGTGTTAATGATTATGATGAGGTATATACTTACTTTACTGATCCACTCTCTGTTGATACTGATGCTGACAGCTTAAGTGATGGTGATGAAGTTAATAACTACCAGACTGATCCTAACTCACCCGATACCGATGGTGACGGGTTGAATGACGGAGATGAAATATTCATTCATCAAACTGATCCAAAAAATGCGGATACAGATGGTGACGGATTCTTGGATGGAGATGACAAATGTCCATTAGAACCTGAAACATTTAACGGCTTTATGGATGATGATGGTTGTCCCGACAAGAAACCGGAAATTATATTTGAGAAGAAGTCACCTATTATTTTGGACGGGGTGAACTTTAAGGTTGGAAGTTCTGAACTGACTGATGGCGCGAAGAATGTACTGGGCAAGGTTGTTAGAACTCTTAAAGATTACAAAGAGATGCACCTTGAGATCAGTGGCCATACAGATAGTTCCGGTTCCAGATCGCTTAATATGAAGTTATCCAGGAAACGAGCAGAATCAGTTCGACGTTATCTGATCAATCAGGGAATTGAAGAGCACAGATTACGTGCAATTGGCTTAGGTCCTGATCACCCTGTAACTTCAAACAAAACAAAAGCAGGACGTGCAAAAAATAGACGTATTGAGTTCTTTAGAACAAAATAATACGTAATAATTAAATAGATACTTAATGGACCCGGTTTTTTACCGGGTTCATTTTTTAAGTAGCATTCATCGGAACATAATTAATTAAAGGGTAGGAAAAATATTATAGTTCTGCTTGACGATTATCATTGAATGATTGAAATATAAAACAATAATATAAAAAGGGAATAATTAGTGTTGAAAAATGAAAGAAAATTTAATGAATAAATCTGGTGAATTGAAAATATTCAAATTGAGAAATCAGATTCTTGAATATAGCTGGGGATCCAAGACATGTATTCCACATTTACAGGGGAAAGATGAACCCTCACCAGAGCCACAGGCCGAATTATGGATGGGTACTCACTCCATGGGTTCTTCTCGTATTTTGATAAATGGTAAAGAAGAATCTCTTCAGGAATTAATAAGACAAGACCCAAAGAGAATGCTGGGGGATAAGATTGCTCGTAAATTTAAAAATGAGCTACCCTTTTTATTTAAAATCCTGGCGGCTGCACATCCGCTTTCTATCCAGGCTCATCCCAATAAAATTCAAGCCAGAAAAGGGTTTGAACTTGAAAATAAAGAGAATATACCTCTTAATTCTCCCGAACGAAATTATAGAGATGATAATCATAAACCTGAGCTGATCTGTGCTTTAACCAATTTTGAAGCAATGTGTGGATTTCAGCCTATCGGGGATATTGTAGAGAGAATTAAATATTTGCAATTAGAAGATCATATTTCCATGACCAAAGAATTAGAGACAGATCCGTCAGTAAAAAATTTGAAAAAAATGTTCTCTGAGTTGATGGGCAAACACGATGATGCTCAAACTAAAAAGGTTAGTATTTTGGTAAACAAAATAGCAGAATTGGGACCAAGAGATGAAAATGAAAAGATAATATTTAAATGGATATCAAGATTAGCAGCTCTTTATCCAAAAGATATGGGAGTCTTTTCACCACTTTTTTTAAATGTTATTAAGCTTCTACCGGGAGATGCATTGTTTATTGAAGCAGGCGTCTTGCATACTTATTTAAGTGGCTGTGGGGTAGAGGTTATGGCAAACTCGGATAATGTATTACGAGGTGGGCTGACCCATAAAAAAATAGATCTTCCCGGTTTAACTAAAATAGTCAAATTCGATAATGAGGGATTGAAAAAGATCCAACTTAAATTTTACAAAGATGAGTATATTTATCAAACTTCTGCTGAAGAATTTCAACTTTCAAAAATTGTGACCAATGGCAAAGATCCATTTGTGAATTCTGATATCCAAAGTGCGGAGATAATTTTATGTACGGAAGGAAGGGGATCGATAAAATGGTCAGGATCAATTCTTGAATTAAAACACGGTGAATCTGTTTTTATACCCTTTTCAATTTCAGGATACTCTATCGAAGGCTCAATGGAACTATATAGAGTTGTAATTCCTACAAGATAAAAGGCAAAGGAGTAATCAAGATGAAATTTAAAGAATTTTTACTGTTAATGAAAACACCGATTTTGCTTGTTCTTCTCATGATCATCATTTTTTCTTTTATGTCATACTTTTTTGGTTTTCAACTCACTTTAGTAAAAGATAGAGGAGTGCTAATGTGGATAATACATGGTGTCTTTTATCAATTGGATTTTACACATGATCTTTCACTGGCAACCTGGTTCATAAGTTTTATGATATTGGTTATTGCCTCCGGTTTCTTTTTAATAGGTTGGGGGGATAGAGAAAAATTAAAGATTAGTACCACCCGACAATGGTTCATTAGATTATTCAGCGTGACAGCATTTATTCTTTCTGCTGATGAAATCCTCTTACTGCGAGATCAGCTAGGTAAGAAAATTGAAGATACAACAGGTTTATTAGATAAAATCAATGTTGAACATCTTGGTTATTCTTGGCTTTTTGTCTATATTCCACTGGCTTTGGCCGGGATGATTGTGTTTATCTTTGTGTTCAATAAGTTAATAAAAAATATCAAGAGTGTTAGCCATAAGTTCTTCATAAATCGTTATCTCTCATCAATTATTATCTTAGTTCCACTCTACTTCATCCTTGCCTTTATTGGAAGATATTTGCTGATGAGCGGAACCTCTTCAAGATTGATCCCATATTTTGAGGGAGTTCTAAAAACGGGAATTTTATACTGTTTCTACAATTTTGTACTAATAATTATTGAAAGCTATAATTTATAAGAACATTCTTTATATGATCTAATCCTCAATTTAAACAACAGCAATATATTCATTAAAATGAATGTCAGGAGATATTTGATGGTTATATCCTTACCTAGTCACTGAAAAATTCATTAAAATGAATAAACAGTTATTAGAGATTATTGGATAAATTTTTAAAATAGATGCTGGATAATAAAAAAAAGGACGACTATGAATCGCCCCTACATACAACTTTTGTTTGTGTTTGCCGGCTGTAGCACAGTTTTAGCGAAGATAGGTTCGTTACCGATTTTTGGATCTTACCGTCTTCAAAATAGAGGACTCCATCCCGGGTTAAACCTGTCCATCCAAAGCTTTCAGTATCTCTTATTTTTTACCAATGGTTGCTATGATTACCATTTACCCAGGATTTCAGTTGATAATAACAGATTGATCTCTTCTTGCTTTTTCATAAGCTGATAATTATTTTGAATGCGAGCAAGTTGTGTATTCTGGAAGTCGATCTTTGAACGATCAAGATCCAATAAGCTTATCATTCCCAAACGGAAATGTTCCTGCGCCATGTTCAGGTTTTCTGTGGCTAAATGTAATTTTTCTTCATAGAGATCAAATGATCTTTTTAAGGTCTTCACATCGTTTTGCAGGTTAGTTAGTTGCAGACCGTAATCTCTTTTACTTTTTACATAATCCAATTTTTGAATTTTCAGATTCCGTTTACTGCGAATAATATTCTCAAAATTATCCATTAATCCGAAAATGTTCCAACTCGCACTGAGTGTAAGGGATTGGGAATCGCGAGAGTATTCGGTAAACGCTTTAACATCATCTTGATCGTAATGACCGAAATTATATCCAATTGAAATCACAGGCAGAAAGTTCATTGTTGTTTGAAGATGTAATAATTTACTTATCTTCAAAGTGTTCAGCTTTTGCTCCAACAGGTTGTTGGTTTGAAATTCCAGTTTTTCCAAGTTTATATTGAACTCAGGTACAATAAACTCAAAACCATTATCATCAATATTTAAATATGAGAAAAGATCTTTTCTCGTTTTTGAAAGTAAATTTGTAGCTTCATTAACAGCAATCTCGTAATCAATCAACGATACTTTACTTTGTTTCAATTCCAGCAGTGATTTATTTCCAGTGTCATATTGCACCTTGATCTGTTGCTGTATCTTATTTTGTAACTCCAGGTTTTTCTTTTGGATCTCTAGAGTTTCTTGTAATTCCAGCACACCAAGATAACTTGCAAATACATAATAAACAATTTGTTTTCTGGTTTCATCCAGTGATCGTTTGGCATTTTTCATTCCTAATATGGATGTATGAATATTA
>JAUVKM010000127.1 GCA_030596265.1 Candidatus Cloacimonadota bacterium | reverse complement strand
TATCATCTGTTTGCTAGAATTTATATTTTGTGAATCAATAATTTCATTAACACTTTCAACAAATCTGGTTGACGACCACAAATTATAGCTAAGAGCTAAAATGGGAATTATCAAAATAAAAGTGTAAAATTTTCTTAAATCAGCTTGCTTTATTTTGAAATAGTAAATTAAGAGGAAAATTGAAAATACGATTCCAAACGAGAAAACAAGTGTTGTCATATAGAAAGTTGCTCCATAATGTAATTGTCCAAAATTTGTAATTGGTGGAGTTGCGATAAATTTCATGCTCATTGGGATTGAAATTACTATCATGTAGATTATTATACCAAGTAATAATGCTAACATAATAATGTTTAAACCGGAAAGGATCATTGCAAACCATGAAGGTTTTATCCGTTTATTCAATAATTTTTCTTTTTCGACCTTTATAAATTTATTAGAGAAGAGTACAAAAAATAATACAAATAATATGATGATCCCTATGCATGAAAGAATTGTTGAATAGAGCATATTAGAAATTTTTGCATTAATTATCGTTACTGCAAGTTGTTTAACCAGGTTAATAATGGTTACTCCCAATGTGTGTGTGATCCAGGCACTTCCGAAAGGTTTTTGTATGAGCTCGATAATTTCATCATAATCAACGTTTGTCTCTGTGCCCAATTCTTGTAGTTTGGCAAAATCAAATCCTTCAATATCTTTTGGAATGGTATTACCAAAATCACCATAAAAAATATTGTCTGATATTTCTGCATAATAATTAAATGTCTCTATACCTTTTTCAGCATCTTTTCCTTCAAGATGAATTTGAACTCGTGTTGGTAAAATGCCAACAAAAATTACACTAACAACTGCAAATATCACCGTTTTGATGATCAATGATCTTGAAAATTTCATGATTTTCTCTCCCTTGCCACGGCGTAGCTTTGCGAAGCCGGATTACTTCAATAGCAGCATTTTCCTGCTTTTTTGATAATCCCCACTTTTCATCTTATAGAAATAAATACCAGAAGAAACAAGTTTGTTGTTTTCGTCGGTGCCGTCCCAAATTGCCGATCCTTCGACTCCGCTCAGAATGACCGTTAATTTTTTTATTTTCTGCCCTTTCACATTATAGATTATTAATTCAACTGGTTCGTTTTGTTTGTTTGGTTCGATACTGAATTTAATTGTGGTGCTGGGATTAAATGGGTTTGGAAGATTTACAAGGTGAAAGCTTGATGCTGGCAATAAGTTATTTATAATTTCTAATTGTGGTTCTCCAAATGGATTTTCATATACTCCAATATCCGGTAAGCTTCCAGCAGGGCTGGGACGTGGATCTCCATTCAAATCATATTCAGGTGTGTAATAAGTAATATCACCAATTTCAATCTCATCTATTCCTGCTCCAATGCAGAGACTAGAATCTTGCAAATTGAAATTATCTTCTCCGTAGGGACTTATGAATAATGGGTCAGAATCAATATTACCATCAAGCCAATTTAGTACTGAATTGCCAATATTAATACTACTCTGACCACCCTCAAGACATGAATTAGATATAGAAATTTCACTTATGCCAGAACAATCTATATTATCAATTTGATTATCCCACATTATAGTATTGATCATTATAAGGTTTGAATTTGATCCACAAGATATTACTCCACCATACCAACCAGGATCAGGTCCAGTTGAATGAAAAACGGAATTTATAATAATTGCATTAGAATAATATAAAATTAAACCACCAATACCACCATATCCTCCATTATCAAAAAATAATGTATTAAGAATTGTGATGCTAGAATTTAGCATAGAAATTGAATTACCAAATCTCATTACGCGAAAGATACAAGAATCTATTATTGGATTTGATTGATTTGAACAATAAATTGCATTTTCAAAGGTATTAGAAAATAAACAAGATTGAATTTTAGGAGACGAATTTTCAATATATATTGTCATACATGAAAGAGAAAATCCATATAAAATAGCCGTTGAATCTTCACCATTCATCATATAAATAAAACCATAATCATCAGCAATAATAGTTTGTGAAATATAATATCTATCCTGAGTTGTTAGGAATAAAGAAGCAATAGTAATATTTTTTCCATTGTAATTAAAATCTTCAGTATATACACCAGGTTGCACTAACACAGTATCAGCATCAACAGATACATCTATTCCTTCTTGGATTGTAGGATAATCAGCTGGTATATTGATAATAGTTGCAAATAACATACTAAAACTTAAGATGATAATTATTGAAACAACTTTTTTCATACTATTCTCCTAAAAGAATTAAATCAATAAAATCAATATAAACACAATATTCTAGTTACCAGACTTCAACCTGATAATCATATTTACGAAAATTATTTAGCAAAGATGCATCCAAGCTCAAGCTTGGATGCAAGATATAAATGAGACAAAATGGAATGTTATTTAAGCAGTAGCATTTTCCTGCTTTTTTGATAATCTCCACTTTTCATCTTATAGAAATAGATCCCAGTTGCTGTCTGTTTACCATTATCATCTTTTCCATTCCAAACAACAATGTGTCTTCCTGCAGGAAGAATCTCATTAACAAGCTGTTTAACCTTTTGTCCCTTTATATTGAAAATCTCAACTTTCACAAATGAGGACGTTTGTGCTACGGAAAATGAGATCGTTGTTGTAGGATTGAATGGATTTGGATAATTACCATCTAATTTTGTGATGGTTGGGATCAAGTCTTCATCAGCATCAACAGTAAGATATTCCACTATTTCAGAGGCATCAGATTCCATTTCCTGTTGGTTGACAGTTGTTATGTAAAATTTGTAAGTAGTAGCAGGGATGTATTCATATTCATAGATATATTCAGTTCCTATTGTTTCATCTATAAGTTCGAAGTTATCATCGTTCACGGCAGAATAAATATTGAAATGATCAAAATCATTAATTGCCGGCATATCCCAACTGAGATCAAGTAAATAATCTTCGATATATTCAAGAGTTACATTTTCCGGTGCCGGTGGAGTTTCGGGAACAGCACCATAAGTAATTGTGCCAAAACCAGCAGGATTAAATAAATTTATGTTATCCAAAGGCCACCAGCCATCAAAACCATGTGGATCAGGCGCATTATCATCTAGTACGAAAATTGCCAGACTTGATTGGTTTTCTGCACTTGGGTTAATCTCCCATGTTTCATCCCCGATGGGGATCATGAATTCATAAACGAGATAACCTTCAGTAACAGAAACTTCCAATTGCGGATCGGGTAAAAAGAATACAGTTCCCACTCCTCCGGTATCGTAGATAGGTCTGAACTTCAATTGATTACCGGCAGCATAATAAGCAGCCCAATAATTTCCTTCATTCCCTTGAGCTTCCGGCGAGTAAACCCCATCGTTATTATCATCGATATAAAGTGCTACTTCATCGTGATCTTCTAGAACCGTATCATTATAATTTATGTAAGCTACATAAAGTTCGGTCATATCAGCGTTCATTTTAAAGTAACCGAACACGCTGCCGATGGGCTGGATCGTGTTATCGTACGATCCCCAAAAATCAGAAGTATCCAACACAAAAGCATCATCCCATTCTCCCGGTGTTATTGTGCCGTCAATTGTGGGAGTGGTTCCTTCATATACGCTGATTTCATTTACTACAAATCCGGAACATATCCATCCACTAACTTCGTTGGAATAAGGGCTTTGCATGGTTCCATCAATTATTGCTGTAACTGAGTAATAATATTCGATCAACGGTAAGGCTATATCATCAGTATAGGAAGTAATTTCTGTTCCCACTGAAGCAAGTGGTTCTTCAGGATAAGAAACTGTCTCGTATTGTTTACGATAAATATTGTAACCATCAATAGGACCTGTGGACGGCTCAACCCAATTCATTTCAACTGTGAGTCCAGAACCGTGGCTTGCCATTAGATTTATCGGTGGAGAACCAATTATTTCCATAAATATTTCATCAAGCTCTGTTGTTTCAGTTTCAATCACTATCACATCTTCATTAGTAATCAAACCATAACCAACCTTAGAAGATTCTACTGTATAAGAGCCTGCAGGAACATTATTCAAAGAAAAATTACCTTCATAATCGGAGTAAGCAAAATAATCGATCAGATCAGGAATTTCAATTTTTGCGCCTGAATTATCATCTTCTCCATCTAAATTGATAATTCCAGTTATGAAACCACCACCCAGATCACAATCTACACAATAAAGCAAACCGCCACTTCCAAAATCACGGGCATGCACAGCCTTTCCTCCAACTGTACAAAAAGAGCCATCGGAAGCCATATCCAATGCAAACATAGAGCCTGGCGTATTGATTTCATAAACAGGGATGTTGCTCTCTCTTCTGAATAGAAGAAAATCTGCTGTGCTGTGATTCATCGGTCCATAACCGGCAGCAGCAATAATAGAACCATCATAACTCATATCAATTTCTGTTACATAGTCCCCAAAGTTCTCATATCTCCAGAGTTGTACAGGGGCTTCAGTATCAAAAACAATAATTTCACCATCGTAGTATGTAGAATAGAAGACTAATGTTCCCACAGCTATTGTGCTGCCGTCACCGGAAATACTCATCCCACCGATCCATGTAGAGGAACCACCACCGGTTGCATTAAAGCTCCACTTTTCTTCATAAGTTTCCAATGCTTCGTTGTACTCATATACATGAACATAACCGGAATAATCTCCGTTAACAATTATCGAAGCATCATCACAGATTGCAGGATTATTTTGGTTATATTCCGGTCCTTGAAAAACAACGTTTCCATCAGAAGAATCCAATACCCACATATTACTATTGCCGCTACCATATTGGGTGAAGATTAAAGTAGTTCCATCACCACTCATATCAAGAGTTGATGCTCCTCCGATAAAACCGGAAGACCATATTGGAGTTTCATTTCCAATTTCATATTTTTCAACTATCCCTTGATTCAGTCCTGCATCGTAAAAAGAGATATAAATACCAGTTCCATCTGGAGTTATTTCTAACCCCCTAATGGTTCTACCAATTGTATATTCCCAAGTGGGAATAGAAGAATCTGGTCCAAAGATCTTTAGAACTATATCATCTCCAACTGCCAAGATAGTGCCGTCTTCCAGCATATCTATCGGATAATCAAAATTAAGATCACTAACATTATGTTCCCAAAGCGGAACAGCCGAATCATGAAATAATGATACTCTTTCATAATTCAAATTCCATTGTACAAATGAATTTTCTAAAGTTGGAGAAACCCTAACAACTCCAGCTATTGCCCCTGGATCTGATGTTTGCCACAAAGTAGAAACTCTGTTGTCACGACTGATGATTGAAGACTTCTCAATCTCTAAATTAATTTGATCTGTTTGCTCAAATTTAGTCTTCTCACCTTCATTTTCTAAAGTAAATGATTGCTGCCACACATCGGCAGTAAGCAATTGTGCAAAAACTACTAAAACAAATAAAACTAATGCTAACTTTTTCATAAACTCTCCTTTCTTAATTAATTAATAAAATCTGACTAAGTAAATGCAAATGTCTCTTAATTCTGTCAAATAAAAAGCATTTACATTATTTATTATAATATTTTATTTTATAAAATATTAATAAGATTAAAAAACAATTTGACAAAATATGACCGTCGGTCACTTGGTGACCCGAGGTTTTGTGATGGGTGTTGTCGAAAGAAAAGAGAGAGAAAAAGAGTTACGCAGTGAAAGCATTATAGATGCTGCTGAAAGGATATTTTTCAGTAAGGGTTTCGAACATGCTACAATGAACGATGTAGCAGAAGAAGCTGAATTATCTAAAGGAGCACTTTATCTCTATTTCCATAGCAAAAATGAACTTTGTATGGCAATTCTACAGCGCAGCCTTCATATTTTAAAAGAAATATTTGAGTTATTATTGAATAAAAAAGATCTTACTGGTATTGAAAAATTTCCTAAATTAGCAGAGCTTTTCATTACTTTTGCCAAGGAGCATCCTAATCATTATGATTCACTCCTTTCCTACCGAGAACACAGAGAAAATTGTCCAGCAACTGGAAAGATAATTAAAAGCACCATTGAAGAGAACAAAAATATAAACAATATAATTTCTAATATTATCAAAATGGGACAAGCAGATAAAACCATCAAGAAAGATATTGATGCAGAAAAATTGTCTTTGGCACTTTGGGGAAATTTTACAGGAATAATGCCCAGCAGTATTTTAAACGAGAAGACAATTCTAAATTTTAATCCCAAAAATATTATTGAATATCATTTTGAACTTTTATTAAATGCAATAAGAACTTAAAAGGAGCTAAAAATAATGAAAAAAGGTATTTTATTTTTTATCTCTCTGCTAATTGTATGGATCCTCTTAGCAGGAACAGATCAGCAGGAAATAATAATTGGAGCTATAGTTTCTTTGCTCCTCACAATTATTTTCTTTTCAAAAGCGACAATATTCTCTGAGTTTAACCTAAATCCAAAAGCAATTCTCTACTTC
>JAUVKM010000130.1 GCA_030596265.1 Candidatus Cloacimonadota bacterium | reverse complement strand
CAATAGCAATGCCCGGTGTTGTTAAGGGTAATTGAGATAGAACAATCTCAAGGGCCTGAGTACCACCCGTAGAGGTACCAATGACAATAAGCTTAGCGGACTTAGTAGCCAAACCTTTCGCGGATAAACTTGATGGAATATCAATCATTGACGCTAATATTTTGCCATCCTGTAATTTGCAGCAAAGTCTTTTTGACCAAGACAATTTTAAAAAACGAATAAGTTTAATAAGACCAGAAGTAAAAACCGCTTTTGATAATGCTAAAAAATTTCGAAATCATTCTCTTAGTTGTTGTTTTTATTATCCAACGAAATCTGAAGAATCAATAGCAATGTGGAAATTATATAGTAAAGAAGACAGTGTTGCTCTTAAAATACTAAAACAAGATTTAGAAAGCTTTATTGCAAAAGGAAACTTTGATCATTATTCAATTTGTAATAATGGAGATAATGGATCAAGCCACAATAAACCAGTCTTTTTCCAAGGTAAAGTTGAATACTTAGATTTCTTTTCTGTTAAATCAAATGAATCTATTCAACAAGGTTTTCTAAAGCATATAGATTATTCATATGAAAATGAATATCGCATTTTAATGGTAAATAATGAAAAGGATATAAAACTATGGGAAGAAAAAACGGATGAAGATTTAAAAAAACTTCGAAATGCTTCTAACGATAAAATTGATCCTTCTCAAAAATATCATAATTTAGAACGCAAATTGCTTAACGATTATAAGTATATCGCATATACATTGAATCCAAAACACTACAAAATCGAATTATCTTCTGATTTCCTGACTAAAATCTCTATTGTCTCTTCACCATTTATTGATTTGTGGAAATTAAATAATCTTAAATCAATTATTAAGAAATTAGATTTCAATATCGATTTTCAATATTCTCATTCTCTACCCAAATTAGTGGTTAATTCACTTAACTTAAATGCTTATGGTTAGGTATTTAGTTAAAATACTAATAAATTTATATTATTATTGAATTTTAAAGGTTGTTTTGTAATTTGCCTGTAACAGGCGTATCGGCTGGTAGGTGTTGTCAGTGCTTTTGGTTTGAATCTTACGATTCAAACGGCTGGTTTGTTTGGGTTGGCGTGATCGTTCCGATCCCGCCGCATACGCAAAACATTAGCCACAATATCTGAATAAAGAGGAGGATTAGTATGGATGTAAAAAAAAATATATTAACAATAATACTAATTTTATTTAACTCTTTCTGTTTCAGTCAGGATTATTGGGAATCTATTTATAATTCTGAAGAAGCAATTTATAATATTGCAATTAATTCGGAAAATGATTTATTTGTAGCAGAATCAAACGGTTTATTCAAATCAGTAGATTTTGGTAATACTTGGGAATTAATATTAGATGTTGTTGGTTATATTAAAATTGATTCAAATAATAATATTTATTGTTCACCACCTCCGATGTATTTTTCATCAAATAATGGTGATGATTGGGAAACTCTGAATTATCCTGGACTTGATATAACTCACATATTTAAGGATTCACAAAACAATATCCTTGTTGGTTTCTGGGGTGGAATTTATAAATCTACAGATAATGGCTATAGTTGGGAATTAGTTCTTTCATTTTCAAATTGTGAAGTAACAAATGGGATAGTTGAAAATTCAGAAGGAATATTATTCGCTGGTTCAACAAATTTTATAGGTGAGGGTGGTGGAGTTTATCGCTCAACAGATCAGGGGGAAAACTGGGAACATATTGGATTGGAATATGAATATATTTCTTCTTTAGCCATAAATTCAAATAATGAGATCTTTGCCGGCAGTCGAGGACAGCATTATGAATATGGTGGTGGTGTTTTCCGCTCTTCCGATAATGGAGAGAGCTGGACCGAGTTGCGGGATGATGTTTTGGTAACTTCTATTACTATAGATTCAGAAGAAAAGATTTTTATTGGTTGCTCCGATTTGGATGGAACCTGCGGAGCTGTTCATTTCTCAGAAGATAATGGTGAAAACTGGCAATTGATTGAATCAGAAATAATGCCGTCGAATATTGGAATTGAGTTCCTTACAATTGCAGAAGATGATCATCTCTATGCGATAAGTTATGAATCGATAAGACATATTTATCGAAGCGTTCAACCAACTACAGGAATAGATGATTTCTCAATCCCTAATATAGCAGATATTAAATTATACAATTATCCAAATCCTTTCAATCCAACAACAACAATCAATTTTTCAATCCAAAATGATTCTAAAATTAATCTATCAATATACAACATCAAAGGACAAAAAATCAAAATTTTAGTTCAAAATGAATTTCTGAAAGGTTCACATTCTGTTATCTGGAATGGTAATGATGAATATGGAAAAATGGCTAGTTCAGGGATCTATTATTATAAGTTGAATGTTAATGGAAAAACTGAAGCAGTGAAAAAGTGCTTGCTGTTAAAATAAAAAAGTTGCTACTGACAAACGTGTCAGCGGGTAGGCTGGGTGGTTTGTTTTGGCTGAATCGTACCGATTCAGGTTTGGTCGGTTTGTTCGGTCGTGATCGTTTCGATCCCGCCGCACACGCCAAACACGCTCGCCCCATTATGGGCAATAAATAAAATTATAAATGAGGGAATATGAAAAAAGTATTACAATATAGCTTATCTTTTTTTCTAATTTTTATAATATTGGTATCATGTAGCAGTAATAATAAAACTAATCCAGACGTTGAAGCACCAACAATAGAAATTACTAATCCATTAAATAATGCTGAGATAATTTATGGGATAATTGTTAATATTGTTGCAGAAGCAGATGATAATGAGGAAATAGAAAGGGTAGAGTTCTACATTAATGACTCTCTTGTTTCAATGGATAGTAACTATCCGTACGAATATAATTGGGATACAAACAATTTTGTTTCAGGCAATATGATATATTGTACAGCTTATGATACTTCAGATAATCAAGCGATCTCTGACTCCATCTTTGTAACATTAATAACTCTTACAGAAATAGTTTTCACAGATCTTTTTAATAATGCTAATAATTGGGCATTATCAACAAGCTATGATCCTGAAATGGGTGACACCGCTGTTGCTGAGGTTACTCAGGGCATTCTAAATCTATCAGCTAGTCAAGGTGGAGGAGGTGCTTTTGCTTCTGCTCTATTTAACATCCCTGACAGTTTAGTAACATTAATAAATTCTCATAATATTGAAATTTCAACAAATATTATTACATGTGATTTTTGTCCTACTCCAGGATGTGTAATTCGTCTTAACTCAAATCAATATATAGAAATTCCTTGGGGTTATGATTACAATTTGAAAATTAAAATATTATTTGACCTTCAAATAATTGAGATATTCAAAGATGATGTAAAAATTTATGAGATAGATGATTTTTATCTTGATTTCTTAAATTCAGTTAGATTTTCTGCGAGTGCATGTAGTCCAGATTTTTGGGCTTCTGCAGATTTACAGATTGATGATTTTTACATATCTATACTATTGAGTGAATAAATTCTTATACTTTAGTTAGTAGATTGGAGAGATATAATTTTTGAAAGGTTGAAAAATAATGCTACTAACAAGCGTGTCAGCGGGTAGGCTGGTCGGTGGTCTTTTCCTGAATCGTACCGATTCAGGGTTTGGTCGGTTTGCTTTCAGTCGTGATCGTTCCGATCCCGCCGCACACGCAAAACGTTAGCAGCAATAAATTGGAATTTAAATGAAGAAGTTTAGATAAATAGTATTGATTAAATAGCTTGTTCTGAAAATATGAGGTTTAAAATGAAGAAATTATTATTGTTTGTTTTCATTATAGTATGCAATTTGAATTTATTTTCCGTTTATCATAAAATTGGTGAATTAACAACTTCTACTCAATATACAGAAATTGCAGTTCATGAAAATTTGTTGTTTGTGAATGATGAAAACTTTGGACTAAAGATCTACGAAATTAATATTCCATCTAATCCAGCTCATATTAGCACCATTGAATTAAATACAAGAATTCGTGAAACAGTTTTTCAAGACGAATTTGCCTATTTGCTCTGTAGTAATTCTAAATTATATGTTGTCGATATATTGGATCCTTTCTTCCCACAAATAATTAGCGAATATGATACTGTTGAACAAGGAGATGATTTCTATCTGAATGATAATTTTGCATATATTATTGAGGATAATGAAAAGCTGGAAGTAGTATATATTGGTGATCCCTATTTTCCACAATATGTTGCAGATTTTACTCTTCCGAATCAGGGAATAAGCTGTGCTTTAACAAATGATGTAGCATTTATTGGAACTTTTTTAGGATTATTTGTTTACAATATTACGAATCCATATGAGCTAAATGAAATTGCCTGGTTTGATACAGGAAATACTTGGTCATTATCAATTAGCGATAACCTACTATATTATAGCTGTAGTGATGGTTTGGAAGTAATCGATTTTTCAAATCCCAATGAGCTTCAAATATTATCAACAAATGATGATATTCATTTTCATGATAGTGTTATAGTAGATGATATTCTCTATTGTGCTTCAAACAAAAAGGTTTATGCAGTTGATATAACTAATCCAAATTCAACTAATCTAATTTGTGATTATATCCCTTTTGATGTTTGCAATAAGTTAGCAGTAAAGGACAATTTTATATTTATTAATTCATGGCTAGATGGTGTCAGTATTTTAGATTTTGCGGATCCAGAAAACCAATATTTGTTAAATTATCAGGATTTGAGATCCAATGTGATTGCAAAATCCCCTAATGAAGAATTTATGCTTATTTATGGTCGTGCAGCGGAGGGATTGCATTTTTATAAAATGGACGATCCCCTAAATCCTGAATATTTATACTCACACATAGAGCAAGTTGGTTTTACTTCTTTTTACATTGATAATGAAATATGTTGCTCAAATTATGGTTCAAGATTGAATATCTATGACTTAACGAATTTAGATAACTTAACAATTCTTGGACATGTAGGATTTAATCCTAATTACGCCAGATGTATTACACGCAAAGATAATTACATTTATGTTGGCAATGACTCTCATGAGATTATGATTTTTGATATTAGTGATGTTTCGAATCCTTACAATGTTGTAAACATCGATGTTCAATCATGGATTTTTGACCTTACGATTAAAGATGATTTCCTCTATTTTGTGAATATTAGTGGTTTAAGGATCTTTGATTTAACTGTTCCGTTAATGCCTATCGAAGTTGGATTTTGGGATTCTAATAACAGAGCTGAGCAGTTTGCATTATTTGATAATTATGCTTATATTGCTGATTATGATGGAGGAATAAAGGTAATTGACGTAAGTGATCCATCAAATCCTCATCTGATAAATACATTGGTGTTAAATAGCACTTCCAGGCTTGATATTAATCCGATAATCAGGGATAATAAACTTTTTGTATCTGATAGGGTCTGGAACGAAATTTTTGTGTATGATCTACAGACACCAGCTTACCCATATTATCTTTTTTCATATAGATGGGATCATTATTCAAATGATTTCGAGGTTTTTGGTAATTACTTTTATTCGGCCAATGGAGCAGGTACTCATTATTATCATGGTTTATCAGTACTTGATTTCTCAGAATTAATGACTGAAATAAATGAACCTTCAATTCCCCAACCCTCATCCCTAATTTCTAATCTTTTCAATTATCCCAACCCATTTAATCCATCCACAACAATTGAATTTTCAATCCAAAATGATTCACAAATTAATCTTGAAATTTTCAATATTAAAGGTCAAAAAATCAAAACTTTGGTACAAAATGAATTCACAAAAGGATATCATTCAATCATCTGGAATGGTGATGATGAATCGGGTAAATCTGTAAGTTCAGGAATTTATTATTACAAGTTAAATGTAAACGACAAAACTAAAGCAGTTAAAAAATGCTTATTATTAAAATGAAAAGGATGCTGCTAACAAGCCACTCCACATTCAGATTGAGAGAAAGATTGAAAGAACGTGGCAGCTGCCAAACATTAGTGGTAATTACGTAGAAAATATTTTAAACAAAGTAAAAAAAACGAAAAAAAGGAGAAGCAGATGAAAAAAAGAGAAAGAGGATTATTTATTATTATTCTAATTTTAGGAATTGTAATATTTAGTGGATGTGAAAAAGAACCTACAGGAAATTCTAATCAAACTAACAATTTATTAGGTGAATGGAAATATGAATTACTAAATCAAATTGATGGTGCTTGGATGTGTTCAGAAACAGTTACATATAATTTCAATGATAATGAAATTGAAAGAGTATCCGAATATAGTAGCTATGAGATAGATAATCCTTCAAACACAGAACAGACAACCATAATTGTTAGAGCTGATTACTCAATTTCAACAGATAATTTATTTGAC
>JAUVKM010000161.1 GCA_030596265.1 Candidatus Cloacimonadota bacterium | reverse complement strand
TCTGTTCATTTCTCTTTTTCTATCAACTTCACTCAAGATTTTCTTACGCATTCTAATGTTTTGAGGAGTCACTTCCAACAATTCATCATCATTAATATATTCTAAAGCCTGCTCTAAACTAAATTTTCTGGGTGGAGCAAGCTTGATAGCATCATCAGAGCCGGATGCACGAACATTTGTTAGTTTTTTACCTCTCACAACATTCAGTACCAGATCATTATCGCGCGAATGCTCTCCTACTATCATTCCGGCATAAACTTCCACAACCGGACCAATGAAAAGAATGCCACGAGCCTGGAAATTAAACAGTGAATATCCGGTAGATGTACCTTTTTCCATTGCGATAAGGGCACCGCGTTTTTTCTTATCGAGATCACCTTTATAAAATTCATATTCATAAAAACTATGATTGATAATACCAGTTCCGCGAGTCGTTGTAAGAAATTCGTTTCTGAAACCAATTAAACCACGAGCAGGGACCTTATATTCTAAACGAGTGTAACCATCAGTACCCTGCACCATATCCAGCATTTCACCTTTTCTTACACCAAGCATTTCGATAACAGTTCCTACAAATTCATCAGCTACATCGACAACTGCAAGTTCGATAGGTTCTGTTCGTTTTCCATCTAACTGACGGAAAATAACCTTTGGTCTGGAAACCTGGAATTCAAAACCTTCACGACGCATGTTCTCGATGAGAATAGCAAGTTGAAGTTCACCACGTCCTTTCACAATAAATTCATCCCCGTTCTCGGTACTTTCTACCACGATACTCACATTGGTTTGAAGCTCTTTTTGTAATCTATCCCATATATTTCTGGAAGTTACATATTTCCCTTCATTGCCGGCAAAAGGAGAATCATTAACTCTAAATGTCATTGATAATGTAGGAGCATCGATCTCAATAATTGGAAGTGGTTTGGGATTTTCTTTGCAAGCTGCTGTCTCACCCACATCAACTCTTTCCATTCCGGCTAGAGAAACAATATCTCCGGCATAAGCTGTTTTGATCTCTTTCTTTTTTAATCCTACATATTGGAAAATTTTGGAAAGTCTATAAAGCAATCTTTCTCCATCACGTTTTAGTAATACAATTTCTTCACCCTGTTTAACGCTTCCATTTGTGATCTTTCCAGTGCCAATTTTACCGAGATAATTATCATATTCAATTGCTGAGATCAACATTTGAAATGGCTTAGATTCATCACCTTCGGAGTCTTTCACTTTGTGAATGATAGTTTCAAATAAAGGTATCAGATCAAAATTATCATCTTCTAGTTCATACTTGGCATAACCATCTTTTCCGGATGCATAAAGAACCGGAAAATCTAATTGATCATCATTTGCATTGAGGTCAACAAACAGATCGAACACCATCTCTAATACATCGGCAGGTCTGGCATTGGGTCTATCTATTTTATTGATAATAACAATTGGATTTAATCCCAATTCCAAAGATTTCTTCAGTACATATTTTGTTTGCGGCATCGGTCCTTCAAAAGCATCAACCAGCAGCAAAACAGAATCCACCATTTTCATAATTCGCTGAACTTCACCACCAAAATCGGCATGACCGGGTGTATCAACGAGATTTATTTTATAATCTTTATAAGTAAGGGATGCATTTTTAGAAAATATAGTAATCCCGCGTTCTCTCTCAAGATCATTACTATCCATCACTCGCTCGGCAACATTTTGATTATCTCTAAATACACCGGAATGTTTTAAAGCTCCATCAACCAATGTTGTCTTGCCGTGGTCAACATGAGCGATGATGGCAATATTTTTAATTTTTCTCATTATTCCTCTATTTTCATATTTTCTTAAAGGGTTCTGCAAAAACAGGAAAACAATTGTCTTTCTGAGGACGAATTCACATAGGCATTCGACGAAGAATCTCGTTATAAGTAAAGATCCTTCCTTAAGAGAGCAACGTGCGAGACTCGTCAGGATGACAAAACAATCTATTATGCAGAACTAATTATTTTCTTACATGTCTTAAAAAATCTGGAGGTTATAGAGTCAACGCATTTTAAATTACTTGTGCATAAATACTTCTTATAGATGAACGTATCATTTTTTTTAAATTTGACATTAAAATAACTGATACTTATTTGTTATTCATCTTAAAGGGAGGTTGATGTTGTCTGATAGCATTTATGAAATTCTAAAGAAATGTGCTTGGATTCTGTTTTTTGTTTTATTGGCATTAAGCTTAGCAAATATGGTACTCTTTCTCACCGGAAATATTTTCCAGAAAACACTCCCCTTTAAACATGTGAATGGAAAAATGACCGAAACCACTGATGAAACATTGAATGAATTATTTAAGAATAAACTAATAACAAAAATAGATACTTTGGTAATTAGTCCAACTTCAACAGAAACAGAAGATGATGAATCTGAAACAAGTAATCTTATTTTATTTGAAACCGAATCAAATCGCGGAATTCATATTAATTTTGATTCCGGTTTCCAACCAATTGAAAAAGATTCGGTAGAGATCGTTCTAAAAGATACACTTACAGAAATTACCGAGCACAGATACATAAAAGCTGATACCGAATTGAATAAGATGGGAATTCTTAATATTGCCGGTAATTTTGCACTTATCTTATTTGCTTTTTTCAATTCTTTATTGCTGCTGAAATACAGCTCTGCCAAGGAAAATATTCTTATTGTCTTTTTTGTATTATTTTTAATAACTCCTCCTCCATCCTTAATTTTAGGAAAATCTCTTTTGTATATTTGGACGATATTGCTATCACCATTTTGGGGAATTCTCTTCTACCATTTCATGGTAATTAAAGCAGGTGCTGAGAAAAAAATCAAAAAGTTGTATATTACTTCTGCAATAATTTTCCTGATCGGCTATGTTTTGAGTTTGCTAATTAAAGAAAGCTTTGATTTTATTCATCTTTGGTCAGCTTTTTGGATGTTCAAAGGATTCTTACTTTTAAGAAAGGAGTACAAGAAATCCCGCTCCATAGAATTGAGAAGATTATGGGGAGCTTTCGGTGGAATTGGTGTCTCAATGATCTCGATCATCTTGATATTCGTGATTGCAATTATTGTAGCATTATTTGCCGGTATTTCAAACCTGACCGGACTTTCAATGATGATAAAATCTTACTCTGAATTCTTAGGAATTTTAATAGCAATCCTCGTGCTAATCCCAATTCTTGGTATTTTCCTTGGTTTCCTCTGGTTCCTGGGCTCATTCACATGGAGTTTGCTCACCGGAACCGCAATGGGTGTGAGAATAAGAAGTACACTTATCTACACGATTACCGGTGTATTTTTTGTAATTATTTTTGGATTAGTAGATTACTCATTGGGAGAGATATTACAAGGTCTTTTTGGAAAATTTGTCGGCTCGGAATTTATTGCTGGAATCCCTGTAACCATTGGTATGATAGCTCTTTTCAATCCTGTGCGAAACAAAATTGAAAAACTGGTCGATGGCAAATTGAATACTAGCGAACTAGACTTTCTCGAAAAAACTGAAACATTTACTCACAACATCTCTGAGGAAGGAGTTCTGGAAGGTTTTGAAGAATATATCTGTGAAAATCTGATACAGCGTTTGAAACTTACAAAAGTAGCATTGATATCTTATGATAAAGATATGAAAGCTTATAAGTTCAATGAAATTCGTGGAAGTGATGTAATCGAGAATTCTAAAGTTGATGATGTTCATCTGTATCTTCTGGAGAATAATATACAAAGAAACAGCGGAGCTTTAAATGAGGACTCTCAAGAGATCTCAAGCTTCCCACTTGTAATTCCAATAATTCATGATTCCGATCATAAATGGTTTTTGGCACTCGGGGAAAAATCGGATAAATCTCTCTACAGTAAAAAAGATGAAAAAGCTTTAGTTCAGCTTACCGAGCGAATAAAATTATCACTCAAATTCATTTTAGCCTACGAGGAGATCGTGAATAAAAAATATCATCAAACCATTGCAAAGCACGAGAAAATGGTAAAAGAAAAAGAAAAAGTGATACAAATGCTGAAGAAAGAACTAAAAGAGATAACTATATGATAATTTATTTTTCTACTAAATATATAAAACCTTTTGACAATATATAGAGAATAGAAATTTATCTGTTATAATAAAAATTAAAAGAAATTAGGGGGGATAAATGGCAAATAAAGTATGTGAATATTTTTTAAATGATAATTACTCTTTTTCTGTAACTGTCGATAAGGCGGGTAGAAAAACGGGTAAACTGGTTGATCTAAACAAAAATGAAGTTTTGGCTGATAACCTGATGCAAAAGGTAATTCCTGAAAATCTTCCTAACTTATTAAATGTAGCAAAAGTTGTTATAAGTGCAGCTTGGCAGGATGGGAAGATACTTCCGGAAGAAAAAGAAGCATTCAATAATGCCTTTAAAAATGTAGCTTTTACCGATGAACAACGGACAGAAATCGAGAAAGAATTTGAAAGTCCTACGCCAATCGGAGAATTTATAAAGGAGATTACATCCCGTGACCAGCAAATGCTAATCTTAGAAACTTCTATTCTTCTGGTAATAGCAGATGGTGAGTTCCATCCAAAAGAAAAAGAATTTATTGATTATCTGGTTAAAGAATTTGGACTTGATACTGAAGATTTTGCACTTTTATACAGAATTTTACCTGAGCGTGCTAAGAAATATTTCATCAAAGAAAAACTACACGAAGGATGGAACATAAAAGCAGATGAGATAGAGATATTGAATAAGTTCGTTCCAAAACATACTGTGCAGGAATTGAAACATGAAAACGTGTATATGAATTTGATGACTAACTGGAGAAACCGAAGAACACGTTATTCGAGAATCAAATCTTATTAAATAATAGAAAATTTTTTAAGTAAAAAATTATATAATCACGAACTTTGCATAATTACGTGATACTGATAAGTAACAGGTTTAATTATGGCTCATAATACTATAAAATCTAGTTATGCCAACCTGATCGAAAGACTAAACCGCTTTCCACAGGGAGTACCTCCTTCCGAACTTCTATTCAAAATACTTAAAATGCTCTTCAGTCAGGAGGAAGCTGAACTGGTTTCACTCATGCCGATAAAACCATTTACTGTCAAAAAAGCCAGTCGTATTTGGAAGATGAATATCACAAATACCAAAAAGGTTCTGAATACATTAGCAGATCGTGCGATCCTGGTTGATATAGAACAAAATAGAGAAACAATGTATACACTTCCGCCACCCATGGCTGGTTTCTTCGAGTTTTCTATGATGCGTATAAGAAATGATATCGATCAAAAAGTACTGGCTGAATTATTTTATCAATATATGAATGTGGAAGAAGATTTTATACGTGAACTATTTACCAGAGGTGAAACTCAAATAGGACGCACCTTTGTACAGGAGTCGGCACTTTCCAATGAAAATGCCCTCTATGTTTTAGATTATGAGCGAGCAACGGAAGTTATAAAAACTGCAACCCACATCGGAGTTGGGATCTGCTATTGCCGGCATAAAATGGAACATATGAATCAGGCTTGTGATGCTCCCCAGGATATTTGCATGACATTTAACAACACGGCAGATTCGTTAGTCAGACATGGTCATGCTCGTGAGGTGGATGTGACAGAATGTTTGGACCTGCTGCAGTTAGCCTATGAACATAACCTTGTACAATTTGGT
>JAUVKM010000007.1 GCA_030596265.1 Candidatus Cloacimonadota bacterium | reverse complement strand
ATTTCTTTCTCGGTTAATATCAACAACAGGGCAAGCCATACAAACTGCAATATCGGTTAGATTACAAACTCCTAAATTGTATTGCATCAGATCAAAAAAGACAAAGTTACCAGGTCGTATTTCATCGATATTTTCAAAATTATCAGCCAGAGTACAAGAAGGTGTATCTCCAATTGATATAATAAGTTCAGGAAAATCAGATTTGAATTTGTGTTTTAGGACACTCATTTTCTTGATGCTATCCTGATGAATGTTAAGGATTTCGTCGGTGGAATTCGCTTGATATGTGTGACCGGAATGGGTGAGAAATCCTTTGAAATTGCGGTGTAATTTTAGAAGATTAATTGTTTTCTCTATTTGCGAAATATCTTCTGCTGCAATTCCTGAACGTTGATATCCAGTATCAATTTCGATGAAATAATTCAATTCTTTATGGGTAATTCTAATCAATTTTTCTGCACTACCTTTTGAAGATATGAGAATATTCAGATTTATCTTATTTGCCAAATTTTCAATTTCTTTTATCTCCAGTGGATTGAAGGGGAAGGCAATCGTAATATTATTCCAACCGGCAACTGCAAAATATTGTGCCATCTCTACAGAAGAAACTGTAATTTTATCAATTCCGAATTCTTTGAAAATTTCACCAACCTGAACAGATTGATGTGTTTTGAAATGAGGTCGAAAAATTAGATTGTCCTCTTTAGCTTTCTCAACCATTTTACGGATATTATTCTTACATTTCTGTAGATCTAATAATAAAGTTGGTTTTGTTATTATCATTTTATTATTCCTTTTCTTATAATTGTATCTGTTAATTTAGGATTAATTTTGTCAAATAAGATATAAAAAGAAATAACAATTTTGAAATCTTGAAATTCTAATTGACCACCAGCTCTATCAAAAAAATAGATACTAAATATTAAATGGTTCTGCATAATAGATTATTTTTGTAATTTCACATTTAAAATTTCTCTTCCTGTTCATCTTTCCTAACTCAGGTACTTTCGTACTTTGCACTTCTTTTAATATTGACACTTAACTTTCACTTTATCAATTTCGGTTTTGTATTAATTATATGTTTACTAAAAAGAAAATTGGGAAAATTGAAATGAAGTTATTACGAACCAAGAAATTGGAGTTATGACGAACTTTTATAGTAACTATAGGTTAGTTATGCGAACTTTTTGGTAGGCGCAGCGTGCATATGTTATACACCATAAAAGATTAAGGAGGAATTGCTTATGATTAATTTGTAACGAATCATCTATTTCTGAATGGTTCATTTTCTCGGATTCAACAAAAACAAAAATGGAGATTTTTATGTTTTCTAAAAACATGAAGTCAATTCTAATCATAATGATAGTTTTCATTATGAATTTAAGTTCGATAATTTTGTTTGCAGATTGTGATATGGCTGCAATGATAGCTAAAGAAGGATTCACAATTTCGGATCTTATAAGTAACGGAAATAATTATGATTATAATGATCCTTACGATTTCTTTCAATTCCTAAAAGACCGTTCTCATAATGACTATTATAATAAAAGAAATGATGATGGTTATGGAATTATTTATTATAAGGCTGATGGTTACTTCTATTTAGACCCAACAGATCTAGGTCATGAAGCAGGTGAACCTGGGAACTCATTAAATCAAGCTTGGTACCAAGTCGATGGTGATTGTTCTGTTGATGGAGACCCTTATGATACGCATAATCCCTATACTACTTATTATGTAAATGATCTTTCCGACCAAGATTGTATTGCTAGTTTTATTGATGATGAATATACTTGGAAATGGGAGCTTGATACAGCCGAAGAAACAATTATGACAGAATCAACAGATGCAATCATTGTTTTAGGTCATGATAGACAAGGTACAGGAGGTTCCGGTAATCATCCATTTAGACTTTTGTATAATGACCAGATATTTACTTTTATGCAAAATGGAGGGATTGAAGATGGCTCTACTGGTCATCCTAATGAACCAAATATCAAAGAGATTCTTTTAGAAGAATTAATTGATGCAAATTGGTTTGATGAAGAAGGACATGAATCAAATTGGGAAGGTGATCCTGATGATGTCGATACTTGGATTGACAGTGAAATTTTCTTTCATTGGGTAATGAAAAATATTGATGATAAGGATGGTTGCATTATTGAAGGAATACATCAAGCGGTAACAAGAACAGTGTTTGATGGAGACACTGCTGTTGATCTTTCTGAAGTATTTAGCGATCCTTACAGTTCAAGATCTGAATGGATAAACTGTATAAACTTTGTTTTATCTGATGGTAATAATCTTTATGTTTTTAAAAATGCTGAAAGTTATGACTCTCAACATACTATTTTTTTGCAAACTGATTTGGACGAATTTTACTCTGTGAATACATATATTTCACCGGGAAATAATACTGAGTTAAGTCAATTCGATTTTGTAAAAATTTCAAGAGATGAAGATCCAATTGTTTATCAAGATTTTCTTAATATTGATATCAAAACATTTAGTTCAGGCATTCAATGGATTTCATTTCCATATCTAGATTTACTTGAAAACGAACAATACGAACAAGCCTATTACGAAAATGGTGATCCAGGTCTTTTACAGGTAACTTTAGGTGGTAGTCCAACAATTAATGATTTTGATATTATGTACGGCAACAGGGTGCCAAATGCTTTTATTAATTATGATAATGGTGTATTTATTGATGATAATTTCGATAATATGCTTTTCCGTCATGAAGGATACAAGATTAAAGTTACTGATGGAGGAGATCCGACTGTATTGATCGTTGATGGTGACCGTTTAGATTCTTACACCCTTGATATGTTAGACCTTGAAAGATACTGGTTGGGATATTATATACCTTATCCACAAAACATTGAAGATGCCTTTGGTGATTTTTGGGGAGATGTTAATCGTGTTTGGGCAGAAGACTGGTACTATGATGCACATTTAATCCAACGAGGTGGTGATCTTACCCAACTATCTTCCAATTCTACCAGAGGTAAAACAATGGAATATGGTAAGATGTACATTGTAGATATGTATCGAGATGTAGAAGATTTTTCTTGGTATGGATCAACTACAGCCGAAGAGCCTATAAAAAAAGTACCACCGGAAAACTTTAATTACACAGAAAAAGCTGATTATGAAGTTATTGATGTTGTGAATATTCCTTCCAATATAACAGAAATTGGCGTTTTTGAAGATGAATTATGTGTAGGTGCAATAGCTGTAGAAGATTCATGTGCTCAAATCCTGGTCTATTCCGATAGTGCTAATCGTGATCCTATCCCTTTCACTTTCGAAATTGTAACAGGTAGAGGGTTCTCAACTCCTACTAAAGATTATCTTGTTTTAAACCAGATGACTGGTGAATTTGAACCATCTGTAATAATTTCAGGACGACAAGGTTATTCTGCAATTAAATTTGGAGAGCAAGAAGAACCTGCAAACATCGTAGCCAGCCCAGTACTTAATGGAAATTATCCAAATCCTTTTAATCCGACAACAACAATATCTTTCTCTTTACCAACTGAACAAAATATTGAGCTTACGATTTACAACATCAAAGGTCAAAAAGTGAAAACGCTTTATTCAGGCTCTGCAGATGTTGGTGAGCATACTGTGGTCTGGGAAGGAAAAGACAATAACGATAAACAAGTTAGCTCTGGAATCTATTTCTATAAACTGAAAACTAATAACAAAGAACTAACTCGTAAAATGTTAATGATGAAGTAACATTAAACCCCTTGCGAAGGTTTTCGAACTTCTTACTTTTCTTGACCTTCGCAAGGATTATTGTTCTTAAAGAATTATCATTCCTCCCGATAAATCGGGAATTGGGAATCTGAGATCCCCAGTCAAGCTGAGGATGACAAGAATGAAGAAAACATTGTCATTCCCGTGAAAACGGGAATCTATGACTTAGAATGGATACCCGATTGTAATTGAGTATGACAGATAAGGAAATGTTATGAAAGTAAAAAATGAGGTATTGATGAGATCTAAAATATTACTTTTATTCGTGCTAATTTGTGTGAATTCGTGGTTACACTCTTTTACCTGGCACATCAAACAAGATGGAACAGGCAACTTTATTACTATTCAGGAAGGTATAATCGCTTCCACCAATTCTGATACAATTCTCGTTTATCCTGGAACATATTATGAAAACATTGATTATCTTGAAAAATCACTCACAGTTGCATCATTGTATATCATTACTCCAGAAGATTCGCTTATCAATCAAACCATTATAGATGGTAACCAACAAGCACGATGTGTAAAGATTGATGAATGTGAAGAAGCAACTATTTTAGGTTTTACGATTCAAAATGGTTATGCACTTCAAGAAGGTGTTTCGGAAAGCTACCAAGGTGGTGGCATCTTTATTGAAGATACTCAAAATTGTATTATAGCTTTCTGCAAAATTAAGAACAACATATCATATACAGGTGGTGGTATTTATATTGAGCAAAGTTATCTTGTACTAAAAGGAAATACAATTTCAAATAATCGTAGTATCAAATATGGAGGTGGTCTTAGTGTATTAGGTAATAATACAATAATTCAGTTCAATCAAATTTATTCTAATAATATATACTTAAATTATTCTGCTACTGGAACAGATATAAATATTGGTGGTAATGTGCTAAACATCGTAAATGTGATTGTAGACACTTTTTCAGTAAACGATCCAGATTATTTTTTTATTGCCTCAGAATTTGATTACACATTTTCTTGTTTAAATGCAAAAATTGAAGAGATTGATCAAGATTTATATGTTTCACCTGATGGAAATGATAATAATAGTGGTTTAACACCTGATGATCCACTTCAAACCATTGCTTGGGCTCAAACTCTCATCAAAAGAAATGATGATAATCCGAATACTATTCATCTTGCTCCCGGGATTTTTTCTCCTTCCTTGAATAATCAAATATATCCGCTAAATGTCAAAAATGGAGTAATTTATGAAGGTGTTTCATCTGAGGAGACAATACTTAATGCTGAATTTTATTCTCCCTTTTTCTTTCAATTTTCAAGAAATCAACCTGAATTTTCCAAATTAGTTATGAAGGATTTGAAAATAATTAATGGTGATAGTGTCAATGATCCTTATAGTGGGGGAATAAATATTTATCAGGCAGATTTAGATTTAACTAATGTGATTTTCGAAAACTGTTATGGTTATAGTGGAGGAGCTATTTGTACATTCAATGGTTTGGCTAACATAAATGGTGTTATTGCGACTAATAATTATGGATGTGGTACATTATCTTTTTCTATTGAATACAATTGTCCCAATCCAGAAAGAAATGTTAAAATTGCTAATTCAATTATATCTGATAATAATCCTAGTGTTTTTGATCCTGATTTTCATGCTGGAGGTGCGTTACAAATATCCGGTCATCCAACAATAATTGGAGATTTTTACGCTCAATTAGTTAATTGCGAAATTACAGGGAATCATGACAATTTCTATAACTCGATTACAGGATTGGGTGGTTCTGTTGTGTTGTTTATGGATAACAGTATTAATGTTGATATAGTGAACTGTACATTTGGGAACAACACGCTGGATTATAATACTGGTTGTTCAATTACAGTTGATAATTCTGAGTTAAATCTATATAATAGTATCTTATACAATAATGATGGTTATTCTTTTAACCTTTGGGAAGATGCTATTGTAAATATCTCACATTCACTTATCGAAGGTGGTGATGATAACGTTAATTATTATTATCCGCTTGCTACTGTCAATTGGTTGGAGGGCAATTTAGATGAAAATCCAATGTTTGATAGTCTGGGAACTTATCCTTTTGCTCTTTTAGAGAATTCTCCCTGCATAAATGCCGGCACATTAGATTTACCAGCAGGAATCGAACTACCGGAATTTGATCTTGCCGGTAATCCACGTATTTATGGATATACAATCGATATGGGAGTGTATGAATTTCAAGGAATTCCTCAATCGAATGATGAAAATGAGATTATTGTACCAGAAATTACACGGATTACCAACTATCCAAATCCATTCAATCCAACTACAACCATCAAGCTTGATCTGGCAGAATCAGGTAAAATTGAACTTGCAATTTATAATATTAAAGGTCAAAAAGTGAAAACATTATTAGATGCGTATTCTTCTAAAGGAATTTTTGAAATTATCTGGCGTGGAATTGACGATAACAAAAAGAAAGTATCAAGTGGACAATATTTTATAAAACTTAAAGTGAACGGAAAAGAAAGGGCTGTTAGTAAATGTGTTTTATTGAAATAAATCTTGGAGAATATGGTGTATAACAAAAGTGCCCACATTCAGATTGAAAGAAAAGCAAGAAGAACGTGGCGCACTCGAAACATTACAAGCAACTTAAGAAAAATGTAAAAAAATTGTGTGGTGTCGTCACAATTTGTAGATTTTGCGGATATGTATATAGAGGATTAAAATTAAATAGTAGGAAGAGAGTGTATCGAAATAAATAGGTGATCACCAGTATTTCATCTCTCCACAACACTCTTCCCGAGAACATAAAGAATTTTCAGCAAGTTGATGTCAAGATATTTGTGGACTCTCTTCCTTCATTTTGCTAGAAGGAGGTTGATATGTTGTTCTTTATCTGTAAGAATAAGTTTGAGTAATTATTGTTCTCGATATTCTCTAATGTTTACTGGAAGTTTAATAATTGAGACGTTAACCAAACAAATTCTTTTTGGAGAAAAAATGAAAACGAAATTAAGATTTATGATGATTATTCTGCTATTAAGTATATTATATACTGGATTTGCTCAAGAAATTTATCCTTATGATGAAAATGTCCTATTTGATATTAATGAACCATTTACTGGAGGTTCACCTGAAACTGGTAGAGATGAAATTGAGGATATACAATGGGTTCATAACAATGAAGAAGAAGGTTTGATTCCTTTAGATATTTGTTATATCCCTTCAGCAAACCGCTTATTTGTATATGGTGAAAGAAGGATATCCATAATAGATGCAACTACAGAAGAAGTTATTAGTACAATAGATGCATCAGAATACGGACATTGGAAATATTTTGCAAGGACTGAAGAAAGGGAAAAGAGGATTGTATATAATCCTGCAAGTGATAAGGTATATTGCGCTACAGATGGAATGACATTGCTGGTTATTAATCCGTATACTGGAATAATTGAAAATACCGTTCAGCCAACCTTACCTGATTGGTATTGGTGGATGATCCTTGAAGTTGATGAATTGAACAACAATATTTTATGGACTGTATCATTGGTCGAAGACAATTATTTATGCGTTGTAGATTGTACAACTGCTAATGTTGTTCACAATGAAATAATTCCTGATAGAATTTATGATATTAAGAAACATCCTGTATTAAACAAGTTTTATATAGCAACTGGTGATGGTATCAGTGTAAGGCAAGCCACCTCACCTTATTCTGAGATAGAATTTCATGTAACTGATGAAAGCATTGGAGTAATTGATATTCTTTACAATCCTGAAAACCGTCTTAATTCTATTGTTTTCTGTGAAAGAGATAGATCCAATAACAGCAATGAAGAAATATATGTACTCGATGAAACCATGAATACATTTTATTCTGTCGATAATTTACCTTATTCATTTTTCTCTGCTAGTTGTTATTCTAAAGAAGAAGAAAAACTTTATCTCGGTTATCAACAAACTTCAGGAACTGGTATCCTTGTCTTAGATGAAAGTTTCCAAGTATTAGATAACATTATATTTGATCATAACATGGATGATCCATGTGATATTGTATATAACCCTAATACACGAAAAGTGTTTTGTGGTTCAAAATATAATATGTATGTAATTAATGAATTCAATAATGTTGTTTTAGAACATGACTACGATAATAATGATCTTTATAGATTAGTTGTATGTAAGAATTTAAACAAAATCTTTTCTACAAATTATAATGGATTTTCTATTGAATCATTTTCTGGTGATGGTATCTATTTAAATTCAATAATAGTTGGGGGTAGAGCTTTTAATTCATGTTACAATGAAATAGAACAAAAAATCTACTACTATGAAAAATGTTTTGTAGATATGGATAATGTAAATATTTATATCTACGATGTTGAAACAGATATTTTCGATATCCTTAATATTGGGCAAGCAATATCAGATGTTAAATACAATGCCAATAATCATCTACTATATGTATCTAGTTATAGAACAAATTCTATAAGAGTATTTGATGTATTGAATAATCATACTGAATTGCAACCTATAACAGTATCTCACCCACAAGTACATGGTATATTTATTACTCCTAATAATAAACTGTTCTGTGCAACACAAAATGGAATCGAAATTTGGAATGTTACAAGTAATCAATATGAAGGTTTTATTAGCACTAGTTTCTATAATAGGTCCAATTTCTCTTTGAATTCAAGTGATAATATGATTTATATCTCTTTACAAAGAAAGATGTATTCAAATCCAGGACGAGTTTTATCAATTAACTATGATACAAATACTCTTCTTAATACATATATAATCCCAAGTCCTGATAAAGTTATATATGATCCAATTAACAACAAAGTTTTTATTAGTCAACGAAATTATGGATTTTTACCATGCAGTTTTATTGCAATGAATTGTGATACTTATGAAACTGAAACGATAACCACACAAGATCCTGTGCTATATATAGAGTTAGCTGCAAATACAGGGAGATTATATGTTACTCCTTTTGCATATGAGGGTGAAATTTACGAGTTCAGTTCAATTACAAATCAGCTTTTGCAAACATTCCAAACCGCTGCAGTAGCATCTATTACAAAATACAATCCTTGTAATAATAAACTTTATGTTTTGGTTCCCTATAATTTTTCTCAAGATTTGCACACTGAATTATGGGTTATTGATTGTACAACTGGAGAAGTTACTGGAATGTCATTAAATCAATACGAACAATACAGAAGAAGCTTACCAGTAATAAGAATTGATTTTACTATCGATGAAGAATCCAATAAACTCTATTTTGGAACTGGACATAGTAATTTGATTACTATTCAATGCGATAATGAAACCGAACGAAAGACATACACTTTCCCACATAGTTCCTGGATACCGGATTGCGGCTGGAAATGGCTTTCTTTCGACATACTCTATCACGAAGAAGATGATAATGTAGCGATTAATTTCCTCGCACCAATTTCTGATATTGATGAATTAGATCATGCTAAATTTAAACCTCATTCTCCAAATTCACAAGAGTTGGAGATTTCTTTTTTCCCACCGCAGCACTTAGATCATATTTTTACAAGTCCATATGGTTACAAATTCCATACAATTACCGACTGTCAATTTACTGTTACCGGTCAGAGATGCCTATCTGAAACTACATTTCCACTATATGGTAACAATCAGGAAAACTGGGTAGGTTATTTCCTGGAAGATACCCAACACATCTACGATGCCTTTGCTGATCAATTGGATAATTTAACTGGAATTCGGGCGCAACATTGGGCCATTAAAAATGAAGGTGGTTGGCCAGACGTACCTTATACAATAAGTCCTGGTGATATGGTGATTGCATATTGCGATGACGATGTGCTTGAATTTACCTGGAACCTTGTTGAATCTTGTGAACAATATACCGTACCTGGGTCCCAGGATTTTACTTATAAAGAGGAAGCTGACTATATCCCTGTTTTTATTGAGTTGGATCCCGACGACATGCCTTCTGAAATTGGTGCTTATGTAGATGGAGAATGCAAAGGAGCTACTGTTGTACAGGACACCTCTGCTCAGATCTGTGCTTATATTCTGGAAAATCAAGGACAGAATTTGGAATTTGAATTTTCTTATGGCAGCCGTGAGCTAAACAAAAAGATCAAAGAATATGGAATCTATGAACCGGAAATTTCAAAAACTGAGAAAGGAATTATTCAAATAGATAACAGTAGAGATTGTTATTATGTGTCCTTCAAGGACGATCAAAATAACACTCCCGTGCCTGCAAAAATTGGAATCACAAATTTCCCAAATCCTTTCAATCCTGAAACAACACTGTTTTTCTCATTACCAAATGAACAGGAAATTGAGCTAACAATATATAATCTGAAGGGTCAAAAAGTAAGAGAACTGGCAAAAGGTCAATTCCCTTCCGGTAACAATTCAGTAGTTTGGAATGGGAAAGATGATAATGGTAAACAGGTCGGTTCTGGTTTGTATTTATACAAATTTAAAACCCATAACAAAATAATTTCGAAGAAAATGCTTCTTTTGAAATAATCAAACAATACCTTGCGAAGGTTTTCGAACTTCTTGCTTTTTTCTGACCTTCGCAAGGCTTCTGTTCATTGAAAAATGGTTAATGTCATTCTGAAGATTTCTTACAAAGACATACGACGAAGAGTCTAAATGAAATAGATTCTTCGTGGGAAAAGCAAGATGAATATCTCAGAAAAATAATGCAGAAGAGGAGACTATGAAACCAAAACTTATTCTTTTGTTCGTATTTGTTTGTGTTTGTTCGTTGCTAAATGCTGTTACCTTCCACATCAAATTAGACGGCACCGGCGACTTCACAACCATTCAGGAAGGTATTAATGCTTCTGTGGATACAGATACAGTTCTCGTTTATCCCGGCACCTATTACGAAAACATCATCTACAATGGTAAAAACATAATCGTTTCCAGCCTGGAACTAACAACAGGTAATCCATCCTATATTCCTTTAACTGTTATAAATGGCCAGCAGCAGGAGAGTTGTGTAAGAGTTTGGGATCAGGAAACAACGGCAAAAATACAAGGTTTTACACTGACTAACGGTTTGGGTAGTCAGCATTATCTCAGTGCAGGTGGTGGTATTTTTGTCTGGGGTGTATATCAAAGTCCTACTTTTTTTAATGTTAAAAATTGCCGGATTACAAAAAATCATTCTGGCACAGGTGGTGGAATCTATTCTTTTAGGGGTAACATAACATTATCTGGAGTTTCTATTCATGATAATTATGCTTACTTAAATGGTGGTGGTATTCATGTTAATGATACTTTTCTAAATTTTGATGAAACTAACAGATGTAACATCTACGATAATCTGGCTGGTTCCGGGTTAGAATTATATTCCTTCAGATGTCAGACTAATCATGTTGTTGTAGATACATTTACAGTAATCGAACCAACAAGATATTTTGCTAATCAATATGAGATTAATTCATGCCCCAATCCACCGTATTCATTTGATATTTTGAACTATACATTAGAATTGGTGAATCACGATTTATATGTATCTCCATATGGCAATGATGCTAATTCCGGCTTATCTCCGGATGAACCTATGAAAACGATTGTTCAGGCAATTCGAAAAGTTGAATCAGACAGCCTGAATCCTAAAACCGTTCACCTGGCAGCAGGTTTATACAGCAAAAGTGCAAACGATCAATTCTTTGCTTTTGGTGGAAAAGATAATATTAAAATTATTGGAGATAGTAAAGAGACAACTATCATTGATGGTGAAAATGGGCAGTATCCTTTATTTTACATGAGTTGTTCAGATAATTCCGTTGTTAAAAATATTTCTTTTCAAAATGTTTACTACGGTCCTAGTATCGTTTCAATTTATGATTCATACAATACACTATTTGAGAACATTTCAATTATGAATTTTGTTGGATCAAACGGCTTTGCTGCGTTTTGCAGCAGTCCATTAGAAACTATGTGTTTTAAAAATGTTGATTTTACAAATTGTACAGTTGATGATGGTGTTGCTGCCGCATATTTTTATGAGCTTGATCATCTTGAAATTGATAATTGTGTTTTTTCTGATAATACTTGTTCAGGTCCAGCACCTTACTCACAACATTGTGCAGGAGTTCAGGCATCAACTCATGCTGAAGGTGATATTGTTATTATAAACACTAAATTCACAAATAATTTGTTAGATGCTGGTGGTTCTTCAAATGCGGCTGCTTTATCTCTTGGCACATTGAATGGAGAAAGTGGAGATTTCACTATTTCTAATTGTTTGTTTTCAAATAATCAGAGTATGGGAACTGCTGAAAAAATAATATTGTTAGATGGATCAGAGAATGTATTCATAAATAATTCAACATTTGTAGATAATTCTGGAACCTATATTTTAACTATATTAAGAAATCCAATAGAATTCCATAATAACATAATGAGGAATAATTGTAATTATGAAATTTATCTACCGGATAATTCACCTTGGGGCAATACATCAACGCTCAATATTTCTCATTGCAACATTCAAGGTGAGCAAAATGCAATCTACAACCAAAATAATGCAAACATAGTAAACTGGGGAGAGGGAAACATCGATCTCGAATCTCAATTCTTTCTCTCTGGCGATGATCCTTATCAACTTACAAACCTCTCTCCCTGCATTGATGCCGGTACGCCGGATACAACAGGTTTGTTTCTTCCCCCCTGGGATTTGCTCAATAATTATCGAGTCTGGGATGGTGACGGTAATGGAGTAGCCACAATCGATATTGGTTGTTACGAATATGGTGCACCGCAATATGTAGATGTTGGAGAACATGAAATTCCTAACTCCCCACTCCATAATACTAATTTATCAAATTATCCCAATCCATTCAATCCTTCTACAACCATTAAACTAGAATTAGCAGAAGCTGGAAAAATAGAATTGGTAGTTTACAATATTAAAGGACAGAAAGTAAAAATGCTGATGAACTGCACAACTGCTCCCGGTACCTACGAATGCAACTGGAATGGAAAGGATGAGCAGGGAAAATTTGTCAGCAGTGGTCAATATATTGTTAAATTGCAGTATCATGGCAAAGAGACAGCAACAAAAATAATGCTTTTAAAATAGAATTTTGATAGAAGTTGCTTGTAACAAACGTGCCCACAATCAGCAAGAAGAAAAGCAAGTAGAATCGTGGCGCACGTGAAACATTACACGAAATTGATTTATAAGAAGTAGGATTAAAGAGTCACAACTTTGGGTTTGTTTTTTCGTAGCTCAAATTTTCAAGGTTGCAGCGATAAAGTTTTCAGCTTTTTGATTCTTTAAAGTACTAATTTTAGAGTTGAATTAGTGCTTCTGAAGTAATTTAGTAAAATGGAGGTTTAAATGACTAAAACTGTAAAAGCTTATTGTTCATGGTGCTACAAGAAAGGTAAACACGAATTGTGTGACACACATTGGTATTCAAAAAACGAGTATATTTGTGAGAATTGTAAAAGCTTCGTTGTCAAGTGTGTAGCTTGTAATGAGATGGCTAAAGGAAGGTTTACGGATAAGCAAATATCAGAATTAGAAAAATTGGCTGGAGATAAGGGAAGAAAATGGATAAGTAAACTCAGTGATAATTGGAAAGATATGTTTTGTGCTCAACATAACGGTACTATATCAGATTTCAAATTGTTGACCAAAAGAGTAAACACTTTAGATAAGTATCCAGACTTGCTAAAAGCAAAGCATATTAACATGAAAAAAACTGGAACAATTGCTTTAGGAGTGTTAACAACAGCTGGAGTTGTAGCAATAACAGCTGGTGGTGGAGCAGCAGCAATTGCGGCTGCTGCTGGAAAGCTTGGACTTCTTGGTGCTGCAAGTACAGGTACAGCCATTTCAACATTAAGTGGTGCAGCTCTTACAAGTGCATCCTTGGCTGCTGTTGGAGGGACTGTTGCAGCAGGAACAACAATTATAACGGCTGTAGGAGCTGGGCTTGGAGGATATGCTGGTGGTGTAATTGCAAATAAATATGTGGGTGAAGATAAATATTTCGGAATCTATGAAAAACGAAGAAAATCAACAAGTAATACAATTTTCATTAATGGTTTTCTTCAGCAAAAAAAAGTAGACTTTTCTGACTGGATGATAGGCCACCTTCCACATTTTCCTGATGATACAATTTATGGAATAACTTGGGGTTCTAAAGATCTATATGAACTAGGAAAAATATTTACTTCAGGAGTGTCAGTAGAAGTAGCAAAAAAATTTCTTTTCAATCTTGCAAAAAGGGGAACTAGAAGATTCAATCCAATAGCTCCAGTAGTTACGGTGTTAGGACTTGCAGATAATCCATGGCACGTTTCAATGGTTCGAGCTGCTAAAACTGGTGCAATTCTTGCAGATGCAATTAGTCGTAGTAACGAAAAGAGTTTTAGGTTAGTTGGGCATTCACTAGGGTGTCGAGTAATATATTATGCTCTACAAGCGTTATCAACAAAAAGTGAGAAGATGATTGATGATGTTATACTTCTTGGAGGCGCAGTTGGCAAAGATGATAAAGTAGGATGGAAGACTGCAACGGAAGCTGTAAAAGGGAAAATTTATAACTGTTATTCAAAAAATGATATGGTTTTATCTAAAATCTATCGCATCGCAAATGCAAATTTAAGCTACCCTATTGGTATATCACCAATATCAGGCAGGATTAGAGGAATTAGGAATCTTAACTGTAGTACAATGATTACTGGTAATACAGCTCATATGAATTGGCAAAATAAATATGAGAATGTTCTCATAAAGATATATGGAAAATAATTGAATCGTGTAACAAAAGTGCCTGCGCTTTAGTCAGGCGGTGTTTCTGGTTTAAATCTTACGATTTAAACGATTGTGCGGTTCGTTTGGGTTGAGTTTGGATTGAGCGCAGCGCACTCCAAACATTAGGTGAATTTTTTATGAGGTACTATGACTATTAAGAGATATAAAAAAGCTTTAAAAAAACTTACAGTTGAAGAATTAACAGAATTTAATGAAAAACTCGGCGGAAATAGTAAAACTGTAGATGCTAGTATCAATGAATTTGTTGATAATCCGAAGCTCGAAAGAAAGATATGTTCAATTTTAAACTTAAAAACTGAAGAAGAAAAAATTAGCTTTGCAACAATAAGATCATCATATGCAATAATAATTTCGGTTATCATAACCGGTTTGGCATTATTAATAGCTATACACTCAAACAACCTAGTACAAAAACAAATTAGTATCATCGAGAAAGAAGAAAACATCGAAATGATAGCTCAAAAAAATGAATTTAAGAATTTATTAAGAGAGATGTATGATAAATTTAAAGTACGTGTGGTAATTGACACATTATCATCTAAAGAAGCCGGAGACAGGATTTCTATACTTTCAAAAAGTAGAATTGAACAGAAGAAATGGGCTGAGGAATTCAATCTATTAATGTTAAAAGGTGACAAAAACAAATATATGATATCAAATCATGATGCACTAAGGAAATGGGAAGGAATGAAAAGCTCTATACATATAATTATTTCATTTACTGATACTCTCATAGATATAGATAAAGATATTCTCATAGATAATGAAAATGCTTTTGCTAAGGCATGGGATTTTGGTACAGAATATTTTAGAATTTCGTTTTTACTCAATGAAATTTGGGTTTTGCTTGGATTCAATGAATAACATTTTTGGGCTTTTGTATATTGAAATCATTTGATCAAATTCACCTAACAAGCGTGTCGTCAGTAGAGTTGGTCAGTGCTTTTTGCCTGAACCTTCCGGTTCAGGGTTTAGCGGTTTGTTCGGTCGTGATCGTTCCGATCCCGCCGCACATGCCAAACATTAGTGGAAATTAATTTTATCTTGACTCTCACACATTCTAAACTATTTTGTTTTGTGTAATAAATAGTTGGAGGTAATTATGGCTACAAATTTAGCACTTAATCCTGAGTTAATAATTGAAGCTCAAAAAATTGGTGGTTTTAAAACAAAGAAAGATACTGTTAATACTGCTTTGCTCGAATTTATTCAAAGACATAAACAATTAGAAATAGTTAAATTTTTCGGTTCTGTAGATTATGATTCAAAATATAATTATAAAAAAGGACGAAATCGAAAATGAAAATCCTAGTTGATACTTCTGTTTGGTCTTTGGCTTTAAGACGAAAAAAAGCAAAACTAAACAATTCAGAAATTCAGATTGTAGAAGAATTAGTCGAATTAATTAAAGAATCCAGAATTGTTCTAATCGGTCCGATCCGCCAAGAAATTTTATCAGGAATTGTTTCTAAAATTCAGTTTCAAAAGTTAAAGAAAAAACTTAAGGCTTTCGATGATTTTTTCATAAGCCAAAATGATTACGAAACTGCTTCTGAGTTTTTCAATGTTTGCCGTAAAAATGGTATTCAAGGTTCTCACATTGATTTTTTAATTTGTGCAGTTTCATACAACAAGAATTTTTCAATATTCACAACAGATAAAGATTTCGAGAATTACTCAAAATATATAGATATACAGCTTCATAAAGTCCGTGAGCATTGAGAGGATTTCCACTAACAAAAGTGCCTGCGCTTCAGTCGGTCAGTGTTTCCGGTTTAAATCTTACGATTTAAACGATCGGGCAGTCTGTTTGGTGTGAGTTCGAATTTAGAGCAGCGCGCTCTAAACATTATGTGCTTTTCAAAAAGGAGAAATTTTTAACAATATGAATTTTAAATTGTGTTTATTGTTTTTTGTCATATTTTCATTTAAATTTGTAAAATGCGAAGGTGAAATTGAAAGTCCATTCAAAGAAAATCAGCAGCCTATAGAATTGTTACTAACTGATATAATTTATCCTGAGTATGAGCAAGTTTATTGTGATTCAGCCTTAAACAAAGAAGTAGTTTTCAAAATGCCTTTAGAAAAAGAGCTGCTAAAGCATGAACTCGGTAAAATTATAGTATTTGATTATGCAATATTGAAAGAGGGTTATGTAGAGAATAGTTTAAACTACAATCAAAATGACAAGTTGTATAATTTCAGATTAAATAATGAAAACGATACAGTATTAGCTCATCAAATGTATAATTGCAACTATGGTGAACCTTATGTAATTTTGTGGGTAAATGATCAAAATGGATATATTTTTTCAAACGCTTTTTGGGGTGAGTTGATCAAATACAATAACTCTAATTCAAATTTAATATTGTTCGGTCCTTTTGGGGGTGAGGGATCAATACAAACTCTGAAAATAATTGATCTCAAAAACAACAAAATTTCTCAAAGAATACAATATACTTCATTATTATCAATTCCTGAGAAAACTCGAATCCTCAACAAATTGAAATTCTTGAATACTCAAAACAATTGTGCATTAAGAGCTTGGCCTGAGATTGTTAATAAAGGACTATTTAATGAAGCTTCACAATCTGTAAGTAATGGAAATATTGAAGAAATTTATGAGGACAATGTAATAGGGTTTGCTTATGCTGAATATCTTTCAACTGATAATATCATATGGTTACTTGTTAAATTGAAGTCTCCCAAAAAGAGTTTAACAGAATACTTTTACTTAAACAGTGATATTGATTACTATTTTGGTTGGGTTAAAGAAGATGAAATTGAGTATAAATGAAAAGAACATAACAAGCGTGTCGGCAGTTGGGCTGGTCAGCGGTTTTGTCCTGAACCTACCGGTTCAGGGTTTGGGTTGTTTGTTTTGGGCGTGATCGTTCCGATCCCGCCGCACACGCAAAACATTAACCAAAATTGTATTACAACAAATGTTATCTTACATTTAAAAGATTATCTATCTCAAAACGGAAAAGTTATTTTGAGTTCTTTTCACAGAAAATAATTAATGAATCTCTCTTACAAAAAAGAAATTCCACGTGGATATCCGGATTTTCCAAGAAACTCTGTAATTGATGCAGCAACATCAGAAAACTGATCCCGAATTCCAAGATTAATTACTTCTGAATCTTTTCTATAACAGAGAAGCGGAACATATTCCCTGGTATGATCCGTTCCTTTAAAGGTTGGATCACAACCGTGGTCTGCTGTAATTATTAGTAGTTCATCTTTCCTCAGTACTTTTAGAATCCTGCCTAAATGTTTATCGACCTTTTCAACCTCATCACTGTAACCCTGTGGATTTCTACGATGACCGTAGAGCATGTCGGTATCCACATAGTTCACAAATATGAATTCATCTCCATCAGCAGGTTTACTCAGTAGTTCTTCAGTCCTTTTCATACAAGCATTATTACCTTTATCGTGATAGGAATCATTTATCCCTCTTTCAAGAAATATGTCCCCGATTTTTCCAACTCCTACCGTATGCACATCTTTCTTCTGTAAAAAGTCAAAGATAGTTTCACCTTCGTATTTTATTGAGTAATCCCTTCTATTATTTGTTCTTGTAAAATTTCCAGGTTTTCCTATAAAGGGTCTGGCAATAACTCGTCCTACATTATAGTAATCACACAAAATTCGTGATTTTGCACAGATGTCATATAACTCTTCCAATGGCACAACCTTTTCATGTGCCGCAACCTGAAAGACAGAATCACCGGATGTATAAACAATTAGTTTTCCGGTTTCCATATGTTCTTTGCCAAGTTCTTCTATGATTGCTGTTCCGGAAGCTGCTTTATTTCCAATAACATCTCTATTTGTTTTACGGATAAAATCTTCTAACAGCTTTTGCGGAAAGGAAGGATACTCTGGCGGGAAAGTTGTGAAAGCTGCTTCAAGTTCTAGTCCTGCAAGTTCCCAATGCCCGGTGGTCGTATCTTTACCGGGAGATTTTTCATTCATTACTCCGAAACTTGTTAAAGGTTTATTTATTGCTTCACAACCGGGAAGTTCATTCCCAAGAAGTAAGGATGCATTGCCCAACCCCATCTTTTTTAGAACAGACCATTTTTCGCCTTTCACCGTTTCACAAATATGTAGGACTGTATTTGATCCTTCATCACCATATTTTGCAGCATCAGATAAGGCGCCAATTCCAAAACTATCAATTACAATTATTACTGCTCTCATTTTATCACTTTTATTTGATTGTTCAATTATTTGAAATAATAATGAATACCTGCTTGCGGAATATACATAATTAAATCAAAATCATCTTCACCTCTTGAATAAACAAAAGGCCAGTCCAGATTAATGTGAATATGATCTGTAAGCTGGTAATCAATACCGATTCCAATACCGATATTTGTTCTTATTGTCACTTCTGTTTCTTCTGTTGGCTCTCCTGAAGTTTCCCATGCTTGAGTATCCGGGTTGTATTCATAAATCTGTTCTTCAACTGCCCCAAAATTAATATAAGCAGCAGTTCCAACCAGGAAGTAGAATAATGATTTCTCTCCTTTATGCAGAAATTTATAATAGGAAGCACCGAAATTTGTATAATAGAAAACTCCTTCTTCTTCTATGCTATAAGTAGAAAGTGTATCTTCCTCCCAGAAACCAATTTCATCAAATTCGATATCATCGTCGTCACCGAGAGTAATAGCTCCAAGAGCAAATTGAAAGCCATAGTTTTCATTCATTTGACGATAGGAAAACCCGTTGCCCGAGATCATTCCACCGGTAAATCCTAATCCGTGTCTTAGATTTTCTTCTGCTGATAAAACCAATGAGAATATTAGAATGATGGTAAAGATCATTAATTTTTTCATAGTTTCCTCCGTGAAATTTATTTAATATTATTTTAATTTTATTTCTTTCTTAAATTATTCTTTCATCCTAAATGTATAAAGATGGTCTTTTGTGACTACAATTACCTTTTTACCATCACCTGTAATTTCAACATATTCTGGTCTCGGATAGACATCAAATTTTTTATAAAATAATAACTTCTTTGTTTTATAGTTGATAACTCGCAATTCACCAAAATCAAGTGCAGCTATAATTCCGGTTTCTTTGTTGGCAACAACAGTTCTTCCATGAGCTTCGAACGATGTTATAATTTCACCTGATGTAACATCAATTATGTAGTCTCTTTTACCTCGACTTACATAAATATCTTCATTTTCAGAAAAGTCCCCTCCATATCCTAAAGCTTTACCTTTATATTCTTTTATGATAGTTCCATCATGTTTTATTAAATAAGATTGATATTGTCTCTTGATAGTTGGATCTAAAATACCATCATGACAATAAACCATGAGATAATTTTCACTTTCACTGATTGCCATCTCGTCGTTAAGTTCTAGATACTTAAGATTAATTCTATTTAATTCATTACCTCTGCTGTCACAAAATATTAAACTACTATTTACGTTTGGTTCTGGAATATATTCGTATAAACCCGGTATCCTTTGAATTATCCAGATCTCTCCATTTTTAATTGATTTTGGTTCTGTACTTAGATTATTTTGAAATTCCATTCTATTTAATATTTCACCTTGATCATCTACCCAAACAATAGAATTCATATCATCGTAATAACGAATTACGGTAATACCTTTGGAAGAAGTGAAAAATTCTCTTTCAACTCCAATTTGATTTATTACCTTCATTGACCATAAAGCGGTTCCATCAATATTATTAAGAGTTATAAACGACTCGTTGAAACTATTTTGCAAATTTTTTCTACTTTCTTTAATTAAACTATAATTATCATTCTTTTTATGTGATAAATGAATGCTTGTTGTGTCATATTTTTTATCATAATCAGAAATTTCTTTTTCCTCAACCTGTATATACAATGGATATCTTGGTGTACGATCCCAATTATTTGTTAGACTTTGAATTGAATTCAAATAACCTATAGATACAATTGAAACAAATAACATTATTAATAGTAGCTTTTTCATTTTACCTCTATTCTGGTATAATCTATTTTCTCAATGGTTGTATCAAATGTCAAATCCTGCGTTCTTGAGCTCCTCAAAAACCTGCTCTTGCCATTTTCCTGATTTATCAATTTTAATATAATCAAATCCGTGATAATCTTCCGGTAATTGCAAATTGCCGGCATATAAACCGCAGATATTTTCTCTACCAAGTAATCCCACAAATATTCCTAATTCTAAAATGACATTCTGGTCTGCACGGAAATGTAATTTATCCGGTTGGATACCACCCACATTATCCGGCGTGAGTAACCCAATAGCAAATTTCACTTCTGATCGTGTTAGTATTTCATCGATCAGTGTCTTTCCACCTGCAATGAAATCCTTAAGCACGATAGGTTCAAGACCTAATTCTGTAATAAAATTTATAACTTTAGTTTTTGAAGAGCAATTTGTTCCATAGATAAAAAATAATTTTTTACTATTATCTCTTTTACCTGTTTTATCTTGAATCTTGAATATTCCCAAGCTTAATTTGATGGAATTCAGTTTATCTAATTTATTTTGAATATCATGTAAGAGTTTAGCTGTTTTCTCAGAAAGTTTAAGATCAGAAAC
>JAUVKM010000114.1 GCA_030596265.1 Candidatus Cloacimonadota bacterium | reverse complement strand
CCATGGGGTGTATTGGCCAAAGGTGGTCATACTCGTAAGAAACGTAAGTACTCAGATAAGTACATTATTAAATCTAAAAAGAAACGATAGAAGGAAGAAATATGTCTCGATCAATAAAAAAAGGACCCTTTGTAGATACACATCTCGAAAAGAAAGTGGATGTATTAAATGAAGCAGGTAAAAAGGAAGTTATTAAAACATGGTCTAGAAGATCAACCGTTTTACCAAAATTTGTTGAACATACATTTGCCGTCCATAATGGTCGTAAGTTTATACCAGTGTATATCACAGAAAATATGGTTGGACACAAATTAGGTGAATTTGCTCCCACTCGTATATACCGTGGTCATAAAACAAGAAGTTAAGATTAAAGAAAAAGGGAGATAATAGTAATGGAAGCAACAGCTAGAGTCAGAAACTTAAGAGGTTCGGCCAGAAAGGCGAGATTGATCCTTGATCTTATCCGCGGCAAGTCTGTACCCGAAGCTCAAAGAATACTGCTATTCTCGAAGAAAAGTGTTGCGGCTGATGTTGGAAAACTTCTTAATTCTGCAATTGCAAATGCAACAATGAAAGAAGGAAAAGTTGATATTGATAACATGTTCGTCGATGAAGTTTTTGCCGATGACGGTCCAATAATGAAAAGATTTAGACCTCGTGCTCAAGGTAGAGCAACTGTTATCAGAAGAAGAACTTGTCACATCACACTGCATATTTTGGATAAAGAAGAGGAGGCTACCCTTGGGACAAAAAGTTAATCCAGTTAGTTACCGAATTGGCGTAAACAAAAATTATGATTCTATATGGTTTGCATCGGGTGAGGATTATATTAATAAATTTCATGAAGATCTTAAGATCAAGAAATATATTAATAACAGGCTCAAGGATGCAATGATCTCCAAGATCATTATTCAAAGAAAAACAAAATCAGTTACAATCGATATTCATACTGCCAGACCCGGACAGGTTATTGGTCGTAAGGGTTCAGAAATTGAAAAATTACGTAACGAATTAACGGTTCTTGTTAATAAAAACAAGAAGAGTGAATTAAACGTGTTTGTAAATGTTCAAGAGATAAAAGATGCATGGACTGATGCAAAACTCGTTGGAAAAGAGATTGGATCTCAACTTCAAAGAAGAATATCTTTCCGTAGAGCTATGAAATTTGCAATTCGAAATGCAATGAGAAGCGGCGTGCAAGGTATTAAGGTTCAATGTGCAGGTCGCTTAGGCGGTGCAGAAATGGCACGTACTGAAAGATATCATGAGGGTAGAACACCTCTTCATACTTTAAGAGCCGATATCGATTATGCCCTTACCGAAGTTAACACGCAATACGGTATTATCGGCATAAAGATTTGGATCTATAAAGGTGATATTCTTAATTAATTCAGGAGATTGATAAATGTTAGCACCAAAAAAAGTTAAATATAGAAAAATGCAGAAAGGACGAACCAGGGGTTTGGCTTATCGTGGGAGTACTCTTAATTTTGGAGATTTCGGATTATATTCTCTTGCACCGGGCTGGCTTACAAGTCGTCAGATTGAAGCTGCACGTATAACAATTTCGCGTAAAATGAAAAGAACCGGTAAACTTTGGATCCGCGTATTTCCGGATAAACCAATTACCGCAAAACCTGCTGAAACTCGCATGGGTAAAGGTAAGGGCGCTCCGGAACATTGGGTTGCAGTTGTTAAACCCGGCAGGATCATCTTTGAATTTGAAGGTGTCGATCTAGAGACAGCAAAAGAGATCAACCGTCTCGTAGGATACAAACTTCCTGTGAAAATTAAATTAGCGATTAGAGAGGGAGTTGAATAATGAAAATTACGGATTTACGTGAAATGACTAGTGATGAAATATCACAAAAACTTCATGACAGCCAGGAAGAGTTATTCAATTTGAGATTTCAAAAATCAATGAATCGCCTGGAAAATGGAAATAAATTAAAAGATGTTAAGAAAGACATTGCTCGCATGAAAACTCTTTTAACAGAAAGGGAATTAAGAGGTTAACATGGCTAGAAAATTAACCAAAACAGGCATTGTCGTTAGCGACAAAATGGATAAAACAATAGTAGTGAAAGTTGAGCGTCAGTTCAAACACCCACTATATAAGAAAATTGTTAGAAAACATAAAAAATTTAAAGCTCATGACGAAAAAAATGAATGTGGAATCGGTGATGTTGTTCTTATAGAAGAAAGCAATCCGATAAGCCGTCATAAAAGATGGTCATTGAGCAAAATAATTACGAAAAGTAAATAAGGAGTCTGAAATGATTCAAGCTCAGACAAGATTAATTATAGCAGATAACTCCGGGGCAAAAAAAGCTCAATGCATTAAAGTTCTTGGCGGATCAAAAAGAAGATATGCAAGTCTCGGTGATATTATTGTTGTTGCGATTAAATCAGCAACACCAAATAGTAAGATCAAAAAAGGTGCTGTAGAAAAAGCTGTGATCGTGCGTACCCACAAAGAAGTTAGCAGACCTGACGGAACCTATATTCGTTTCCAGGATAATGCTGCAGTTATTATTGATGAAAGATTAGAGCCGGTTGCAACTCGTATATTTGGTCCGGTAGCACGTGAGTTGAGAGATCATGGATTCATGAAGATCGTCTCTCTGGCACCGGAAGTTCTTTAGAGGTAACTATGTTTAAAAGTAATAGTAAAAAACAAAGTACAAAGAAAATGAGAATCAAAAAAGGTGATAATGTTGTAGTTATTGCCGGGAAATACAAAGGAGTAAAAGGTAGAGTTCTTAAAGCAATGCCAAAAGAAAGTAGAGTCATTGTGGAAAAAGTAAACTTTATCAAAAAACACACTCGACCTAATCAGCAGAATCAGCAGGGCGGGATTGTAGAAAAAGAAGCTCCTATTCATGTGTCAAATGTGAAATTGTATAATGATAAGATCAATGATGTAACTCGTGCTATTTTTGCAGAGCATGGAGACTCCAGAACTCGTGTTTGTAAAAAAACCGGTGATGAGATCTAAAGGAGATGGGAATGAATAGATTACAAGAAAAATACAATAAAGAAGTTATTCCTTCTCTAATGAAGCATTTTGGATTTGATAACGTGCATTGTGTTCCAAAATTAGAGAAAGTATCTGTTAATATTGGAGTGGGTGAAGCTACACAAAATAAAGCAATACTTGATAATGCTGTAAAAGAACTCACAATTATTACAGGTAGAAAACCGATTGTTACAAGGGCAAAAAAATCTATCTCTAATTTCAAATTAAGAGAAGGAATGCCGATCGGATGCAAAGTAACTCTTCGTGGTGAAGTCATGTATGAATTTATTGATAGACTTATCTCGATAGTTATTCCGAGAGTTAGAGACTTCAGGGGTACTTCAAACAAATCTTTCGATGGACGTGGAAACTTTTCTTTAGGAATTAAAGAGCAAACTGTTTTCCCTGAAATAGAATACGATAAGATTGATGCCGTTAGAGGTTTAAATATTACAATAGTAACGACAGCTAATAATGATGAAGAAGGAAGAGAACTTCTTCGTTTCCTTGGTATGCCGTTCAAGAAAAATTAAAAAAGGAGTAATTTTGGCTAAGAAATCATGGGTAGTAAAACAGAAAAGAACTCCAAAGTATGCATCAAGAAAATATTCTCGTTGTAAAATATGCGGTCGTTCCAGAGCTTATATGAGAGATTTTGGAGTATGCCGTCTTTGTTTTAGAAAATTGGCTTCAGAAGGTCAAATACCTGGAGTTAAAAAAGCTAGTTGGTAAAAAATATCAAAAGGGATTAAGGAGAAAAAAATGAGTTGAACAGATCCGATCGCTGATGCTATTACTATGATAAGGAACGCATATCGGGCGGAACATAAAACGGTTGTTATTAACCATAGTAATGTAAGTGAAGCAATAGTGAAAATTCTCTCAGATGAGAATTATGTAAACAGTTATGAGCTTATCGAAAGAGAGCAGGAAAAGAAAATTTATAGAAAAAAGATCTTTATAAACCTTCGCTATACAAATCAGGGCGAAGCTGTTTTGAAGGGTATTGTTAGAATTAGTAAACCGGGTTTACGGGTTTATATTAATTCAAAAAATATTCCTTCTGTTTATAATAACACAGGTTGTGCTATTATTTCTACTAATAAAGGCGTAATTACAGATAGAGATGCCCGCGAGATGAAAATCGGCGGTGAATATATTTGTAAAGTATGGTAAGGGGAGGATATTATGTCTAGAATTGGAAAAACTCCTATAACTATAACGGAAGGTGTAAAAGTAGAAATCAAGAATAATATAATTACTGTTTCTTCTAAGAATGGTGAACTCACATATAAATTTAATGATGGGATCACAATTAAACAGAAAGAAAATGTATTAATTTTGGGAAGAAGAGATGATTCCAAAGAACAAAAATCTTTCCACGGACTTGCAAGATCATTAGTTAATAATATGATTATTGGTCTTTCAGAGGGATATTCAAAAGAACTACAGATCATTGGAACCGGATATTCAGCAGAAGTATTAGGACAATGGCTGAAGCTTAATGTTGGTTTCTCTCATGATATTCTCATAGAGATTCCTGAGAATCTTAAAGTAGAAGCTGAATTAGTTCCAAGAAGAGAGCAAGGCGCTCTTGGGGTTCAAGCTAATATCAAAGTTAGTGGAATCCATAAAGAAGATATCGGCAAATTTGCTGCAGAGATCAGAAAATGTAGACCTCCTTTGAACTATGCTACAGGTAAAGGTATACGTTACAAAGGTGAATACGTACGCATTAAGCCTGGCAAAACTGCTGCAACAGCATAGGGGAGAACATAATGAATAAGAAATCAATTACCTATAAAAGATATGTAGCTCGTGCTAAAAGAAAACGTTCAATTAGAGGTAAAATCTTTGGAACTCCTGAACTGCCGCGTTTGGCAGTTTTCAGAAGTCTCAAGAATATAAGTGCTCAGATCATTGATGATACAACCGGTACAACGTTAGTATCATTCTCAACAATTTCAAAAGATCTGAAAATTGATAGATCTAAAAAGAAAACAGAACAAAGCTTTGAAGTCGGACAAAAACTTGCTAAGATCGCTATTGAAAAAGGGATCAAGAAAGTTTGTTTCGATAGAGCGGGATATTTATTCCACGGTAGAGTGAAAGCTCTTGCCGCAGGCGCTCGTAAAGCTGGTTTGGAATTTTAGGAGGAATTTTGGATAAAAGAAAAGGAAATCCTCGTTCAAATGAACCTGAATTTGCAATTGAAAAGATAGTAGATACTAATCGTGTTGCAAAAGTTGTTAAGGGTGGTAGAAATTTTAGTTTTAACGCAACAGTTGTTGTGGGAGATAAAGAAGGTAATGTAGGCGTAGGAACTGGAAAAGCTAACGAGATCGTTAACGCTATTCAAAAAGCTAAAGGTAGAGCCGGAAAGACAATGTTCAAGGTTCCAATAGTTAATGGAACTATTCCTCACGAGATCATTGGTCGCTTTGGAGCTAGCAAAATTATGCTTAAACCGGCATCTCCCGGTACAGGAATTATTGCAGGCGGACCCGCTCGTGCTATTCTGGAAGCTGCAGGGATTCAAGATATTCTTACGAAATCTTTGGGTTCCAATACTTCTGCTAATGTTGTTAAGGCAACCGTTAATGGTTTGAAAGAGCTGAGAACAATTGCTCAAGTAGCAAGACTACGCGGCAAAACAATTGAAGAGATCAGCGGACATAAAAAATCTGAGGAGGCAGCTAAATGAAACTCAAAGTAACTCAGATCCGCAGCGTTATTGGTAGAAAGGAAGATCAAAAAAGAACAATTATTGCTCTTGGTCTCGGTAAGATCAATAGAACAAGAATTCATGATGATAATCCGGTTATTCGCGGTATGGTCTTCAAAGTTGCTCATCTTGTAAAAGTTGAAGAGATCAAAGAAAAGAAGACAACTAAGAAACCAGTTGTAAAAAAAGCAATTGATAAAAAGGATACACCAAAGAAAGCTGCTCCAAAGAAAACAGCAGTAAAAAAAGAAACTACTAAAAAAGTAACAGAAAAAAAAGTGACTGAAAAGAAAACAACGAAGACCATTACAAAAAAGCCGGCAGTAAAGAAAACACCAGTAAAGAAAACAACTGTTAAGAAAGCAGCACCGAAGAAAGTAGCACCGAAGAAAGCAGCACCGAAGAAAGTTGCTCCAAAGAAAGTTGCTCCAAAGAAAGCAGTACCGAAGAAGACAAACTCACGTGAAGCTAAGAAGGAGTAAGAGGAGAAATAATGAAACTTCATAATCTCGAACGTCCTAATATAAAAACAGGTAAGAAAAGATTAGGTAAAGGTCATGGTTCCGGATTCGGCAAGACTGCCGGTAAGGGACACAAAGGGCAAAAATCACGTTCAGGCGGAAATATTCCAGCTTGGTTCGAGGGTGGTCAAATGCCTTTACAGCGTCGTTTGCCTAAAAGAGGTTTTACCAATATATTTAAAAAACAATTTAGAATTGTTAATCTCAGTGATCTTCAAGAATTAACAGCAAAAGAATTTGATATTAAAGCACTTGAAGAATTAAATTTGATCCGTAAACCAAAAGCTAAAGAGATTGCTCCTGTAAAAATTCTTGCAAGAGGATCTGAAATATTTGACAGAAAGATTATAATAAAAGCTAATGCTTTTTCTAAAGTTGCAAAAGAATTGATCGAAAAGCAAGGCGGAATTGCGGAGGTTATTTAAAGTGTGGAAGAGTATAAGTAATATTTTCAAGATACCGGATCTTAAAAAGAAAATTCTCTTCACAGGATTGATCTTGGTGATCTATAGATTGGGAAGTTATATTCCGATTCCCGGAATAAATTCAGAAGTATTATCTCAGTTCATTGGAGGTGCCAACCAATC
>JAUVKM010000101.1 GCA_030596265.1 Candidatus Cloacimonadota bacterium | reverse complement strand
GAAACTTGTCCTAAATTCAGGTTGGAATCTTGGGAAACATTGGTTGAATAATCCGGTTGACAAATTCAGTTGAATAAAAACATTCTACTACATAAAAAAAATTGCAATAATAAGGAGTCAGTTATGGCAAGAATGACCGTTGACGCGGAAATATGTAAAGGCTGTGGTTTGTGTATCCCAGCATGTCCCAAACATATCATTAGATTTTCTAAAGAGATCAATTCCAAAGGCTATCATTATTCGGAATGTTTTGATCAAGAAGCATGCATTGCTTGTAAATTATGCTATACAACTTGTCCAGACGTAGCAATTACGATAGAGAAATAGGTGGAGGATATTATGGCTGAGAAAGTATTGATGAAAGGTAATGAAGCAGTTGCTGAAGCCGCTATTCGTGCAGGTTGCAGGCTTTATTTTGCTTATCCTATAACTCCTCAAAGTGAGTTAATAGAATATATGTCAAAAATGATGCCGAAAGTAGATGGAGTTTTTGTGCAGGCAGAGAGCGAAATTGCTGCAATAAATATGGTATACGGATCATCAGGATGTGGAAAAAGAGTTATGACATCTTCTTCTTCACCCGGTATTTCTCTTAAAATGGAAGGGATTTCGTATCTTGCCGGAGCAAAATTACCGGCTGTTATTGTAAATGTACAACGTGGTGGACCTGGTCTGGGTGATATTCAACCTTCTCAAGGTGATTATTTCCAGGCAACAAAAGGTGGTGGTCATGGAGATTACCGTCTTATAGTTTTAGCACCAAGCACAGTTCAAGAATTTGCTGACATGGCAGATCTGGCTTTTGATCTAGGAGATAAATACAGAAATCCTGTGATGATATTATCAGATGGACTTCTTGGGCAAATGATGGAACCGGTTGAGTTTAAACCTTACAAAACAGAAGAGGAGTTGAAACAACTTGATGAACAGCATTACGATTGGTGTATGCATTCCAACGAAGATGAACCGAATCATCATCATCACGAGATCAATTCTTTAGAGATCGATCCTCTGATTTTGGAACAACATGTAATTAAGTTGGGCAAGAAATACGATGAGATCACTAGGAATGAAATAAGGTATGAAGAATATAATATCTCTGCTGATAATGAAGTAGTAATTGTCTCATTTGGTACCGCAGCCAGAATAGCAAAATCTGCTATCGATGAATTGCAGGAAGAAGGAATAAGTGTTGGTATGATCAGGCCGATAACTGTCTGGCCATATCCTTATGATGCAATAAAAAATGTTCTTCATGATAAAGTTAAAAAGGTTGTTGTATGCGAATTGAACCTTGGTCAGATGATCGAGGATGTGAAACTGGCAGTTAATGGAAAAATACCTGTGGAATTCCTTGGGAAAGTCGGTGGTATTTTATTTACACCAGATGAAATTAAAGCTAAGATCTTGGATAAATAGGGGGAATGATGGAAATTATTGCACAAAGACCAAAATCATTAACTGATACACCATTTACATACTGTCCCGGTTGTACTCACGGTATCTCCCACAGACTTATTGCGGAAGCAATTGATGAACTAGAAATGAGAAATCAAATGATGGGTGTAGCTCCTGTCGGATGTTCTGTTTTTGCTTATAAATTCTTTAATTTTGATATGGCAGAAGCTGCTCATGGAAGAGCTCCCGCAGTTGCTACAGGGATGAAAAGAGCTCGACCCGACATGCATGTTTTCACATATCAGGGAGATGGCGACCTTGCCGCTATTGGTACTGCAGAAATCATTCATGCAGCTAACAGGGGAGAGAATATCACCGTATTTTTTGTGAATAATGCAATTTATGGAATGACTGGTGGACAGATGGCCCCTACAACTCTTCCGGGGATGAAAACCTCAACTTCACCTTATGGAAGAGATGAAAAAGATATTGGATATCCAATCCAGGCTTGTGAACTAATAAATTCTCTAAGGGCTCCGTACTTCATCGAACGTGTTTCCTTGCTTTCACCTCAAGATATTCTCAAAGCAAAAAAAGTAGTTAAAAAAGCACTCCAATTTAATAAAGAAGAGAGAGGTTTCACTTTTGTTGAGTTTGTTTCTACCTGTCCTACAAACTGGGGTTTATCTCCTATTGATGCTTTAGCATGGGCTAAAGAAAACATGTTGCCTTTCTTCCCTGTTGCCAATTTTAGGGATAGATCCATAGAAGGAGGCGAATAATGAAAACAGAAATTATTAGCTCCGGATTTGGTGGACAAGGTGCTCTTACCATTGGTAAATTCCTGGCAAAAGCAGGAATGGGAGAAGGACTTAATGTATCATGGCTTCCTTCTTACGGACCAGAAATGCGTGGTGGAACTGCAAATGTTTCCACGGTTATTTCCGATAAACCAATAGCATCTCCGTTGGTTAGTTTTCCAGATATTCTGGTTGCTTTGAATCAACCTTCTATCGATAAATTTGGTCCGGATATAAAAAAAAATGGCTTGCTCATTTATAATACGGATATGTGCCCTCATGGCATAAAGCGTGAAGATATCACTATTATAAAAGCACCAATGAATCAAATTGCTAAAGAAATTGGAAGCATGATGGTTCTGAATATGGTTGCAATTGGTGTTATAATTGGCAAGACAGGAATTGTAAAATATGAAACTCTTGAAAATGATCTTTCAGGTTTCTTGAAGAAAAAGAATCCCAAACTCCTTGAAGCTAACCTTAAGGCTATAAAAAAGGGAATTGAAATAGGTAAAGAATAGTTAATAACGATTTTCAAGTTAGTTTAGAAAATTGGTTATATTAGATAGAATAGCCCGACAGAAATGTCGGGCTTTTTACAAATAGCAAAATTAAATTGACATTAATCTTATATATTTAAGTTCTAAATCATTAAAATATATTTTAGGAGGAAATATGAAAAGAAGTACAATAGTGGTTATTGGATTATTAGTGATCATATTGATGCTAATGGGTTGTGCATCTACTACTCGTACAGTTGAAAGGGTTTCAACAGAAGAAGTTTCAGATATGAGTGGTAATTGGAATGATACTGATTCACGGCTGGTCGCAGAACAGATGATAAGAGATCTAATGTACAGACCTTGGCTGCAGGATTTTGTTCTGGATCAAGATAGAAAACCTGTAATGATTATAGGAACTATCAGAAATTTCAGCTCCGAACATATTCAGGCAGATATTTTTATAAAGGATATAGAAAGAGAGCTTATCAACAGCGGAAAAGTAAAATTTGTGGCAAGTAAGAAAGAGCGTGATGAGATCAGAGATGAGAGAATGGAACAGCAATCGTATGCAAGTGATGAAACAGTAAAAAGATTAGCTGCAGAGTCCGGTGCAGATTTCATGCTTCAAGGTGGAATCAAATCTAATACAGATGCCAGTGGTGGGAAGGCAGTAAAATTCTATCAGGTAGATCTTGAACTTATAAATGTAGAATCAAACGAAAAAGTATGGATAGGATCAAAAGAGATTAAGAAATACGTTAAGAAAAATAAAATAAAGTGGTAAATCAAAAATGAACAGAACACTCAAAGTATTTCTGATACTTGTTATTTTATTTGCATTAAGTTGTGCAAGCACAAAAAGCTCTAAAAACCAATTTATGGGGATCAACGAGAAACTGATCTCTCGTGATTATCAAGGTGCATTGAGTCAGATCGAAGCTGCTAAGGATAAATTCTACAAAGAGAAGGAAAAAGCACTCTATTATGTGGATGCAGGAGTGCTTCATCACTACAATGGTGATTTTGAACAGAGTAATACATTACTTTCTAAAGCAGAAACAGCTTTTGATGAACTTTATACAAAAAGTTTGGGACGCGGAGCAGCTTCAATGTTGTTGAATGATAATGTCCTAGAATACTCCGGTGAGGATTATGAAGATGTATATCTCAATGTATTTAAGGCACTTAATTATGTTGAACTAAATAAATTTGATAATGCTTTTGTTGAGATCAGGAAGATAAATGAGAAACTATCTTTATTGGAGCAGAAGCACAAAAAAATGGCAAAACAATATAACTCATCTAAAGATAAAAAGAAAAATTTTAAGACAGGTAAGAATAAATTCCATAATTCTGCTCTTGGAAGATATTTAAGTATGCTGCTTTATCGTGCTGAAGGCAAGATGGATGATGCCAGAATTGATAAGGAAAAAATTGATGAAGCATGGCAATTGCAATCACATATTTATAATTTCCGAAAACCATCTTTAAATAAATATCTTAACAGAAGCGATAAAGCTAAGATCAACGTGATATCTTTCACTGGTAGATCTCCAGATAAAAAGGCGAATACACTATATATCCATACTGAAAAAAACCTGCTAGTAATTGGGACTACAAAAGAGAATCCCCATGGTAAACAGAATTTAGAAACTCTTGATCTGATACCCTGGAAAGATATGAAAAAAGGTTATCACTTTAAATTTCAACTTCCATTTATGAAAACAAGAAAATCAAATATTGGAAGAATAGAAGTAATTGTTGATGGCAACACTGCTGCCGAACTTCAGCAAATAGAAGATATCGAGAGAGTTGCCTTAGAAATTTTCAAAATTAAGGAACCAATAATTTATTTAAAGACAATAACCAGAACTATTATTAAAGGACTTTTTGCTGCAAAACGCAAACAAGAAATGGAGAAGAAAATTGATAATGCACTTTTAGGGTTTGCCGCTCGATTGGCTACAGATGCACTTGTGGACGCAACAGAAAATGCTGACCTTAGAATAGCTAGATTCTTTCCGGCAAAAACATCTATCACCGAAATCGAAGTGACTCCGGGAATACATAATATCAAAGTGAAATATTATTCTAAGAATGGCTCTGTACTTTTTGTCGATGATATTGGAGATAAAAATATTTCAAGATCAGGGTTGAATTTATTTGAATCGTTTTATTTAAATTAATCTAAAATAATCCGCCAACGTTAAAACTTCGGTGGACAAGGAGGAAATATGAAAAAAACATTTTTACTATCAATTATACTAATTCTAATACTTTCATGTGCTGCACATGCTAAGAAAAGAAAAGATTCCAAGCCGGAATGGCTGAAAAACCCAAAAGCTGTATATTCTGAGCAGATGTATCTTACAGCAGTTGGAGAAGGAGATTCACGTAGTGATGCAGAAAATATGGCTGCCGGCAATCTAGCACGAATATTTGAATCTAACATCAAAGCAGAAGAGACTGTTAATCAACGCTATATGGAACTAACAAAAAATGATAAAACTGACTTTGAAGAGCAAACCGATGTAACTAAAAGTGTGAATATCCAGTCTCAACAAACGCTTTTTAACATACAATATGGAGAAAGTTACACAGATGATGTTGGACGGATTTATGCCATTGCCTATCTAAACAGAATGAAAACGGCAGAGATCTATGAAAATAAAATTAATAAAAATGCGAGTCGTATAGATTATTTTATGGGAATTGCTGATAAATCTGGTGATCCAATTCTGAGATATGCTGCAATGAATGCTGCTTCTGCTGTAAGCTCTATTAATGAATTGCTTCTTGCACAGCTTACTATTATTTTCCCTTCTGCAATTGATATGCTTGAAATAAACTATAATCATGATAAAATCGTAAAAGATACAAATGCAGCAGCTGCAAATGTTTCCTGTAAAATTGCAATACAGAATGATGAAGAGAATAAGATTGTGATAATGCTGGAAGAACTCATTAACGATCTGGGATTTGTACTTTCTAAAGAGAGCGTATTAAGGATTGATGGTAACATAATATTAGAAAAAACAGATTTGAAACGTGACCTGGAATTTATCCGATATGAATTACAGATAAATGTGACAGATAATAAAGATAGTGTTATTGTATCGATGTCGGAGAAAGGCAGAGAAGGGCATGTTTCAGCCTCTGAAGCAGAAGCTCGTGCTATTCGTACACTAAGTAAAAAGATAAATAAGCAGCTTAAGAAGAAACTTGTTGCTTATTTTGATGGAATGGTTTTAGAATAGTTCTCACCTAATCTCTTTCATAGTGAGAGGAATAAAAAGGTGAAAGGATAATAGAACTTAGTTCCCTTCTCCATTAGGGAGAAGGGTTAGGGATGAGGGGAATATGAACTCCTACCGTAAAGAATTATGGTTCAACACTACTCAACGCAGAGAACTAATAAATATAACTCCTGATGTAAACAAGTGCCTTTTAGAAAGTGGAATTAAAGAAGGACTCTGTCTGGTAAATGCAATGCACATTACAGCCAGTGTGTTTATTAATGATGATGAATCTGGACTTCATAACGATTTTGAAAAATGGTTGGAGAAACTCGCTCCCGAAAAACCATATTCACAATATCAGCATAATGGATTTGAAGACAATGCCGATGCCCATCTCAAAAGAACAATTATGGGAAGAGAGGTTGTTATTGCTGTTACGAATGGTAAATTAGATTTTGGACCATGGGAACAGATATTTTACGGTGAGTTTGATGGAATGAGAAGAAAACGCCTTTTAGTAAAAATAATTGGAGAATAGTATGAAAGCTTTATTTATTTTGTTATTTGTTTTTTCTATTACATTGGTTTTTGCTCAATTTGAAGAAGGATCGCATCTTTTAAAAGACCCATCTGTATCTTATGAACTTTATAAAACATGCACAATTTTTCATGTGGAAAAAATTCAGATCGCACCTGAGATAGAATTTACGCAAAGTCAGCAAAATTTAAAAATCCCATTTTCCTGTCCCTATAAGAACTTTGTATTTGGAGCTCATCTGCCATTAATACGAAAAACAATAACTTATGGTGATAAAAGTAAAAGCCCCATTGGAATTGGTGACATGTCTGTTACAACTGCCTATAGATCGTATTTAAGGGGAGATATTAGTGGTTGGCAAGTAGATTATGCAGGAAACTTTACAATAAAACTTCCTACAGGTAATAAAGATAAAATAGTAAAAATAGATGGATTTGAGATTGCTGCTCCAATGGGTTCGGGTTCTTTAGATATGATAATTTCTGGTAATGCACTTTTTAAAAAAGGAGTATATTCAGAACTATTTACCGATATACAGTTAAGACTGAATGGACGTGACAAGGATGAAGTAAAATTAGGAAATTCTTTCATTCTTAAGGGTAAATATGGCTTTTTACAGTTTGAACCGAAATTCGATGGTTATGTTACTATT
>JAUVKM010000178.1 GCA_030596265.1 Candidatus Cloacimonadota bacterium | reverse complement strand
GATTTTCCAATATTCGTTATCCCTGTGTGTACTGCATGTTTATGCTGTGTCTGCCCCAGAAAAAGCCCTGCAAAATATGCTCCTGTAATTGCAGCAAGTCCCGCCATCTCTGCTAACCATGAATAAAGTAATACAACAGCTATCGCTAACGAAATAACAACATTATCCAAGAGAATTTTCTTTAAATTTAAAAAGAAGGGCTGAAGAATAAATATTCCAATTAAAAATGCAACTATGAAAAAACCAAATATCTTGATTATTGAGATGGTAAAATCTACTCCTGATTCTCCTGCTCCGGAAGTAAATCCAAAAACAAAAGTAAGAAGTAAGATTCCAACAATATCATCAATAATAGCAGAATTAACAATACATCTTCCTTCAATACCTTTTAATTTCCCCAGATCCAATAACGTCATCACACTCACACTCACACTTGTGGCAGTAAAGATCACTCCAACTATCAAAGCTTGCGAGATATTGTGATTAATAAAATATATAAGTGCAAAACCTAAGGAGAATGGAAGAATAATACCGCCAAGAGCTGGTAATAAGGCTTGTTTGGAATCTTCCTTTATCCGCTTAATATTTGTTTCTAATCCGGCTTCAAAAAGTAGGAACAGAACTCCTACTTTGGCAATCCAGTTTATAACTTCATCCGGTTCAATAAAATGAAATAAGGTTGGACCCAAAATAATACCAAGTAAAAGCATGCCAACTACAGGTGGTTGTTTCAGTTTTCTAGCAACTGCCCCAAGTATCTTAGAGAAAAATATGATAATCGCCAGATGAAGTAGTATATGGTTTTCCATTATTTGTTAATTACATTTTGTTGATCAAGATGCTGTTGATATGTTTGATTAAATTCATGTCGTCCGCTACCATTTGCAAAGAAAAAGAAAAAATCTGTTTCTGCAGGTTCAAGAACAGCTTGTATCGCATTAATAGCCGGGCTACATATTGGTGATGGAGGTAACCCAAAATTTTTATACGTGTTAAAAGGGGAATCTATTTTGAGATCGCGATAATAAATTTTCTTTCGAATTTTTCCCTGCAATTCAAGAACATATGCGACAGTTGGATCTGCTTGGAGCTTGTAGTTATATTTGATACGATTCAAATAAACACTCGCAATCGTTGGTTGTTCATCTCTAAATCTTGCTTCCCGTTCCACAATAGAAGCAAGGACAAGTGTTTCATAAAAATCCAGACCTCTATTTGGAACAAAATCAAAGTCTTGAGTTTGAGAGAAAAATTCTTGTACTAATGTTTTTATGATATATTGCTCGCTTACTTCATATGGAAAATGGTATGTTTCCGGATAGAGGAAACCTTCTAAGGATGATACGGAAAATCCAGTTAGCTTCCTGGCAAAAAGAGAATCATTACAAAGAGCAGTAAATTTATCATGATCTACAAAGCCGTACTGAGAAAGAATTTTAGCTGTTTTCCTAACCGTTAGCCCTTCAGGAATCGTAACCTTACGAAGTACCACCTTGCCCAATTTTAGAACCTTAACAACATCAGGTAGAGATAATTTCCCCGAAAAATGATATTTTCCGAAACTCAGTATTTTATCTAAATCGCTAAATTTCACATACAGACAAAAAACTCTTTTACTGCGAATTATATTCTTTTCATGAAGTTTCTCTGCAATAGAAGATGCCGATTCGCCCATGGAAATATCAATAAGAATTTCATTAACCTTTTTGGGTAAAATCACAAGAGAAGTCACATACAAGACAGAGACTACACTTATAATGACTAATGAAATAACAACTTTCCAGACTATTTTTAAGCCTGATTTTCCATATAATTTTTTAAAATAATTGATGCTGCCACCTTATCTATAACTTTTCTGCTTTCAGCAATACCGTAACCCATATGTTTGAGTTCTTCATTAGCCTCAACAGTAGTATATCTTTCATCCCAAAAAATCACCGGGATGTCAACATTACTTTTTAATACCTCAGAAAATTCGCGAACTTCTAAAGTTTTCTTTGTATCTTCTCCATCCAGATTTAACGGTAAACCCAAGATTATCTTTCTTACTTCTTCAGATTTTATTATATTCTTAATTTCGGAGATTGTATCATCATCATTGGGAATAACCCGGTAGGGTTGAGAAATAATTTGAAGAGGATCACTAAGAGCGATACCAATTCTCACCTCACCAAAATCGATTCCCATTAGTCTAAATAAAACCATAATAAACAATTACGCTGTAAACAAAGTAGACAGAGCAATCTATCAAGAGGATGTGTTCTTGTCCTCTTTTACTTCTGTTTTATCCTCTTCTCTCTTCTGAAGTTCTATAATCTGCTCTCTTTGTGCTTTGATCTGCTTTTCTAAAAGCTTGATTTTATCTAATATTGCAATAATTTCAGGAAATTCAGAAAATTTCTTTTTATTTGACACAACAAATTCACCTATCTCTGTTTTATGGTCTTTTATTTTTCTTGTAAAATTGCTTATTTTAAGCTTTAATGCTGAAATTTTGCTAATTTCTTCAACCTTATCAAAGACCCTTGATAATGCTACATTTGCCTCTCTTCTTATATTTTCAAAAAAAGATTTTTTATCCAAATCTTCCTCCTTTCATGTTTTGAATTTCCAAATAATCTATTTTTTGTCAATTGTAAAATTTAATATATAATTTAAATAAGATAAAGAAACTAACAAAAATGATTCTTTTTTTTGAATTGGTTTCATTATTGCATCATTAAGAAAATATAAAAAAGATTGAAATTTAAGGAGAAAGAAAAAATGAAAAAGATATTTTTTATAATTTTTGTATTAATGGTTGCTTTTGTCTCCGCCAAAAGCTATGAGATCACACTTTCTGAAAATGAAAGTTCCGTAGAAATTTCTGAAAATAGTTATCAGAGATTAGATGTATTATTTAATTTTGAGGGAATCAATACTCTAGAAGTTGAAACTACGGAGGGCATTTTTAACGAGTTGCTCATTCCCGGAACTTATTCAACAAAAGAAATTGGTGCACCAAAACTGCCGTCCGCAAACGAATTGATAGTAATTCCATTTGGTGCAGAAGTTTCCGTAAAAGCTTTGAATTATGATGTTATGAAGTATTTGTTGAGTGATTATGGTATTGCAAATTTGATCATGCCGGTACAGCCTTCACTCTCTAAAAGTCAAAATCCGGGAGATGTCGAATTTGCTTACAATGAAGAAATGTATATGCAAAAATACAGTACCGAGCTTGTAAACGTTGAAATTTTAGGTGTTATGCGTGGAGTTCGTCTTGCACGCTTAACTGTAAATCCAATTAATTATGATGCTGCAATGGGAACAATTGAAGTATACAATAATATTGAAGTAGAAGTAACTTTTGAAGGCAGCAATGAATATTTAACTGAACATAAAAGAATTTCAACTTATTCACCCTATTTTGAAGCTGTTTATCATAACATCATCAATAGCCGTGATTATGACGATCATCCTGACCTGACAACATATCCCATTAAAATGCTTTTGATTGCCGATGATATGTTTGAAAGTAACGCTCTATTACAAGAATATATCGAGTGGAAAACAAAGAAAGGTTTTACAGTTGTAGAGAATTATGACCTTACTACTTCAAATGCAATTCAAAGTTGGATTCAAGCGGAATATAATCAAGATATGGTTCCAAGCTTTATCGTGATAGTTGGTGATACAGGTCAAATCCCTGCTTCTGCAAACGGTACACAAACCAATAAAGCAACTGACCTTTATTACGGTTCAGTTGATGGCGATTATTTTCCAGACATCTATTACAGCCGCCTTTCTGCTACAAACGATACACAGCTTAATGCTCAATTAAATAAAATTCTCTATTATGAAAAATATGAATTTGCAGATCCTACTTATCTTGATAACGTAACACTTATTGCTGGTGCAGATACATGGCATAACCCAACTCACGGACAACCTACAGTTCTTTATGGTACAGAATATTATTATAATGCAGCACATGGTTATAATGATGTTAATCTCTACCTGACTTCATATACAGGTTGTTATGATACTGTTAATGATGGCATTAGTTTTATTAATTATACCGCTCACGGAGGTCAAACATCTTGGTCTAATCCATCACTTACTCAGGGTGGAGTAAATTCATTCACAAATATCAATAAATATCCTGTTGCTATTGGTAATTGCTGCCTTGCTGCAGATTTTGGTTATTCGGAATGTTTCGGTGAAACCTGGTTAAGAAAAGCAGACGGTGGTGCAGTTGGTTATATTGGTTCTGCACCTTCTTCCTATTGGGATGAAGATGTTTTCTGGTCTGTTGGTGCATTTGATGATGTAGGAAATGGTCAAGTTCCACTTATTGAAGATACCACATGGGGTGTTTATGATGCAGCGTGGATAACAGACTATGTTTCACTCGGTGGACTTATGATGATCGGAAATCTTGCAGTTACCGAAGATGGTGGTAGTTTAGTGCAATATTATTGGCAGGCATATAATGTACTCGGTGATGCTTCACTTGTGATGTATAATACTCAAGGATATGAAAACGATGTAAGTTATATGGGAATTTTACCTCTTGGCATCGATTATTTTGAAGTAACTGCTGAACCTGGTTCTTATGTGGCTATCTCTTTTGAAGGAATTCTACATGGAGCCGGACTCATTGATGAAGATGGAACAACAGATATTGTAATTGATCCTATTCTAAATGCGGGAATGGCAGATATAGTAGTTACAAAACCTCAATATCAGCCCGTAGTGGAACAAGTACAAGTTGCTCCTTTGGTTGGACCATTTTTAACATTAAGTTCATTTGAAGCACATGACGATAATAATAATATTCCTGAATATAATGAAGCTATAACTTTAGATGTATATCTGGAAAATGTAGGAACAGAAGGTACATCTAATATAGTTAACACACTTACTACAGATGATAGCTATATCACAATTACGGATGCAGAAGAAACTGTAACCCTCATAGAGGCAGGTGAGATCGTTTCTCTTATCGACGCCTTTGCTTTTGATGTTGCAAACGATATTCCAGATCAGCACTCTGCAACATTCACCTTAGAAATGGTTGCTAACGAAGGTACATGGACAGCTCAATTTAACATTACTTTTAATGCACCGTTATTAGAAGCCGGTGCAATGGAAATAGCAGATTCAGGTGGAGATGG
>JAUVKM010000057.1 GCA_030596265.1 Candidatus Cloacimonadota bacterium | reverse complement strand
TAAAGGTAATTTGGAAGTAAGGGCTGCTTTAAGCTTTTCAGGTGTCGACAGAGAATCCATAATATCTTCCAGATAGATCATTCCATCAACTGGCTCACAATTAATTTTTTCTAATAATTTTTTACTGGTTATAATCGTGAGAGAACTGCATTTTTCTTGGGCATAAAGAGAATTTTCTCTAGCTCCGGTTGAATAATTTATCATCACCGGAACCTTACCAGCCATTAGAGCCCCTAATACTGAGAGTAAACATCCGGCAGAGGTAGGAACCATGATGCCCAAATATTTACCTGTATATTTTTTAAATCTTCCGGCTAATATCAAAGCTGCTATCAGCATTCGATCATAAGTAAGGTCTTTTCCTGTCGCTTGATCATAAACAGCGATCTTCTTTGAGTGTTTCTTTGCAACTTCTACAAATTTCTGCTGTAATTGCATAATAACTCCTTATGTTTCTAATCCATTTAATTCTACTTGTTTCAAATCTTTATAATCGTATCATGTCAACTGATAAATTTCATAGTAATAACTATTGTTACCTTTACCTTTTCTGCATCTCTTTGAATAACTTAGAGTTATACGAATTTGATTCATTAATAAAATATTTCATATAATTCATAAATTAATGAGTTAAATTCATTGTTGTTCAGGAATCTGTATTTGACAAAATATCAATCATCTAAAAGCTGTTTGTAGAAGTGAGGTAAAATTGAGTAAAAACATAATTTCAATTGAAGAATTGAATAAATCATTCGCAGAAAAATTGATTTGCAAAAACAATTCATTTGGGATATTTGAAAATGAAAAGATCGGATTAGTCGGAATAAACGGCTGCGGTAAATCAACACTTTTAAAACTTCTGGTTGGAATAGAACCTGCTGATTCCGGAAAAATAACATTCCGCAAAAATATTCGTACTGGTTATCTTCCTCAAATCCCGCAACTTGACCCTGAGAAAACTATTTATGAAGAGATCTATTTCAGTGATCACCCTCAATTTGATCTTTTAAGGAAATATTTTAGATTACTCAGGAAACTTGAATTTGAGCCATCACCAGCTTTAGAAGAAGAACATCATCGTATTATTAAAGAAATTGAATCTAATGACGCATGGAAGATAGAGGTAAAAGCAAAAAGCATTTTAGATAAATTCGGATTTAGTGATGTAAATCAGAAAATATCAACTCTCTCCGGTGGTCAGAAAAGACGCATTGATCTAGCTAGAGTTTTAATGGATGAACCGGATGTATTACTACTTGATGAACCAACTAACCATCTTGATATTGATACTATTGAATGGTTTCAGGATTATTTATCCAATTATAAAGGCACCATCATATTTGTAACTCACGATCGATATTTTCTGGATGCAGTTTCTGATAAGATAATAGAAATGGAAAATGGAAGGATCAACTTTTTCAAAGGGAATTATTCATATTACCTGCGTAAAAAAGAGCAACAAGATATCGATGTTCAAAGGAAAGAGACAAGACGTAAGGCTCAATTGAGAAAGGAACTCAAATGGCTTCAGCGAGGTGCAAGAGCTAGAACTTCCAAGCCCAAAGATCATCTTGACAGAGTAAAAGAACTTATCGATAAATCTTATCTATCTGAAAATAAAGAACTTGATATATCCTTCAAAACTAAGCGTTTAGGGAAAACGATATTAGAGATTAGAAACATTTCAAAACAATATGATGATAAAACCCTCTTTAGCAATTTTAATCATAACTTCCAGAAATTGGAGAGGATCGGGATCATCGGACTTAATGGATGTGGAAAAACAACGCTGCTTAAATGCATCATGGAAAAGATCGAACCCGATAGCGGTTCAATCAAAGTTGGTGTTAATACTTCATTTTCATATTTCCAACAATACATTGATGAATTCGAAAATAACCAGACTGTTCTGGGTTACATTCAAGAATTTGCACATAATATCCGAACTGCTGATGGAATTCTTCATTCCGCCTCTGAAATGTTACAACGCTTTCTTTTCGATGGGAAAATGCAGCAAAGCAAATTAGAGAATTTATCGGGTGGAGAAAAGAAACGGCTTTATCTTTTACGTTCTTTGATGTTTGGAAATAATTTTATCATCCTTGATGAGCCTACAAATGATCTCGATATTCGAACCCTGGAGATATTAGAAGATTATCTTGATGCCTTCAAGGGTTGTATCGTTGTTGTTTCACATGATAGATATTTTTTGGATAGAGTAACAGATTACCTCTTTATTTTCGATGAGAATAGAATTGTAAAATTCCCGGGTAATTACTCCGATTTTCTGCTGGTAAAAAAATATCGTAATGAAGAGAAAAATAAGAAAGATATAAAATTTAAAAGTAAAAGACAAAAAACAAAAAAGTTATCAAATAAATTAAGCTTTAATGAAAAACGGGAAATAAAATTGATCGAAAAAGAGATGGAAAATATCGAAGATCAAATCTCAATATTGAATACTAAAATAGAAAAAGAAGCATCAAGCCTCTCCCCTGCCAATTTTAGAGAGATCACAAATGAATTAGAAAAACTTGAAGCCAGAATGGATGAACTCGAATCCCGCTGGCTGGAATTGGATGAGAAAAACTAGCAAAGAACGTAAATTAGCAACGAACTAAAACAAACAAAACGAACAACGGAATAAAATGTAAAACTGTCTTTCTGAGTTTAACTTTAGCCAAGTATCTAAGAATAATCGTCCCCCTTTTATGTGTCGGCTTTTCATAGAAAAACGATCACTTCTCTTCTATCTTTTCTAAAAGGGGGAATTAAAGGGGGTTTGCCAATAAGTCCATTTATGACAAATTAATGATCTGTAACAACACAATAATCATAAAAAAATACCCACGATTAATCCTGCAGTAGTTTGAGTAAATAGTCATGGGTTATTTCAAAATTACTTCTTATATAACGTCCTGCGTGTGATGTGAAGTCTAACTGACACGCTTGTTAGTGGCTTCCATCTCATTTCAATAGCAAACATTTCTTCACGACTTTAGTCTTACTATTTACTTTCAATTTATATATATATACTCCCGAACTTATTGCTTTCTCAGATTCATCATTACCGTTCCAGATAACACTATGATCACCTTGGACGTATTGAGAATTTACAACTGTTTTTATTTTCTGCCCTTTTATATTATATACTACAAGTTCAATATCTGATGTTTCAGGTAATGAAAATGATATTGTCGTTGTTGGATTGAACGGATTGGGGTAGTTTGTAAGTGTTATTTTTTTGTTCTGAAGAATTAGGTTTTCCTCAACTCCAGTTAGATTTGGTAATGAACCTCTCACCATGTAAAGATCACCAACAACAGGAGAATAAATATTTGCACAAAATAAACTTTGAAATGCATAATTCTGCTGGTTAAAATTTATCCATATTTTTGAATGATGAGGATGATAATTCCAATACCAATATAAAGAAGGTTGCCAATTATATGTTAGACTAAAATTCGAACCAGAATCTTCCGTATATAAAAAATTGATATTAATATCATCATTTAGTTGTAAATTAGAATAAACTTTCTGCTGGTTATTTGAAATTGCAAAACAACTTATATATTCGGATGGAGTAAATGAGTGATATAATGAAAACTGAAACGTATTAGGATTAAATTCATATAAATAATTACTGCTGACATAAAAATATATCATTTCATTATTAATTATCATATTTCTAAAAAGCCCATCTAATGAAGAAATCTCTTGATCTGTAAAAACTAATCCGTGATCAGTTGAGAAATAAAGATTATTCGGATAGAAATAACATGTTACTGCTCCAATCAAATCTCCATCTGCAACAATACTAATAACTTTAGCATAATCCTCAACGGTTTTATAAGTTATTACCTCAAAATTATTTCCATAATCAACAGATCTGGCAATTATCACAGTTGAATTTGAATCGCTGCCTTCTCCTGTAGGAAAATGGGTTAGTGGCTCATCCAACAAACGAGAATCGTAGTGATAGTTCTTATAATAACCCGTAGGAGGATGTTCACCTCCATAATGAAAATCATCTAGATCCCATTCATTATTCCCAGGTGGATGATTGTAATCATCACTTCCACTTCTATGGATAAATCCACGCCTTCTTTGTATTATTGAACCCCAAAGGTTTACTATCCCTCTTTCAAAAACAATATCGTCAGAAGACTCTGGCCATACTGGATTATACCAGGGATAGTCAGAACCATAAGGATATATATATTCATCTGGATTGCTATTCGGATATGAATTTAAATATTCTTCACTTTCATAAGGAAATCCACAAGTTCCATTATTCTGTGGATTTGCACCATGAAGATTGAAACCTTCAATTCCAGGAGGTAACATATTATTTGGTGGAAAAATATATTTCTGTAGATCTACATAAGTATAAAGCGTATCCATTGATGTGTTGTATGGACTAAGAGCTTCAAAGTTTGGAGTTGAACCATGTGGATGCTGATATTCATAGGTAAATATTCCATCATAATGACAGGACATGTTACCGTAGGTCAATGAATCCCCTTTACCAAGAGCGGCATAAGCTCCATATAAGTATATATCATCACAATTGTCATCTCTTAAAACATTTTGTTGAAATGGATCACGATGTTTGTAGCGGATCAATATTTTTTCTTCAGAAACCAGACCAAAATAATCTGTAGTATTAGGATAATCCGGATCATCTGGTGCTTCTCCCAAAATAGTATTAGAATAAGAAATATCTCCTACAAGAAATACATTATTGGCACAACCCCAAGTTACTTTTCCTTGTACCTCTCCTTCGATCCAGAGTTCTGCATCCGGTACAAAATATGAAGATCCATCTGGAGTAATTGGTAATGTTGGTCCAATCGTCCAAATTGTATCACAGATCATAAAATGGTTTGTCCAGATAAAATCACTTTCTTCAAACCAGTTAGAACCATTATTTACAATCATATTTGCATGATATGAGTCATGAGGATACCAACTGTAAACATCTATTAGCTGTACACCAGTTTCTATAATTTCTCCGTACATTGTTTGCATGGAACTACCATCCATTTTTACATAAACAATATCTTGCTCCGCTCCAATAAGAGTTGCATTTGAACTTAATGTATCAGCAGTAGCAGGTAAATTTATAGCTTGTAGTTGTTCAGCAATTCCACCTATAAAAATCTGTTCAATCGGTGCATTGTATATTGCTAATTCTCCAGAAGGCCATATTCTGATTCTCTTAGATGTAGTAACAAACCCATGGAAAGTTGGCCATCCTCCTAAGGCATTTTGAATCCAAATGTCATCATTGGAATGTACTGGACCTTCTAATACGTCCCATCCCCTGAAAACTGTTACATCCGGTTGTTCAGAAGAATTTTCAGTTTCTTCATATTGAGTGAAATGTTGATAATAACTTAGATTTACAATATCTTCTTTTTTGTAAGTAAGATACAATTCATTACCATCCAGACAGGTTGCAAAACTTGTTACATTAGTTTCAATATTCTCAATTTCAAAACTTGATCCATTATCTATCGAAGCTGCTTTCATTAACGTACAAATGTCATCAATTTCTTTTATAAAGAAAATAATAATCTTACCATCAGGCATAATTTCTAATGTTGGTTTTGAAAACTGTTCTACATAAATATCTTCAGCTATTATTTGGTTAGAAAAATTAATGCAATCATTTGAATAAGTAAAATATAAGTCATTTGGATACACAAAAGTCAGGTAGATTTCATCTCCAACTATTTTACATGCTTCATCTCCGCGATATTGCACTGATCCCATATCTTCATTTATTTTTACAAAGTCAGAAAATTGGGCTGAAAGTGAGACAATGATCACTATTAATAATAATATTAACCTTAGTTTCATTTTTCCCTCCGTTAAATAGCCACTAACATATACACGCTGTGCTAAATATTTTATTGTACATAACCAAACTATAGTTACAGTAAATTGTTGTACAATAACTTTTTCTGGTGGTTATTGTACAACATATTAACCTTTTATCAATTGTAATCATATCATGGCTACCTGTTTCTTATTTTATCTTTAATATTATCTCTAATATCTCTCAAGCCTGTCTTTTTAGATAAATGAGAATGCAGCTCTTCTTTAAGTATTCTCACATCATCCTTCACACTTTCTAAAACATCATTTGCTTTATGAAAATCTAAAATCCCAACATCTTCTAATTGTGGTTTAATATATATATCAGGAGTTTTTATCTTCATTTGATACTTAATAATAGAATCTTGCAATATTTCAAAGCTATTCATAATATTATCAAACAAATTCGGTGCTTTTACTTTTTTGGGAATGCTCACATTTCCTGAAACATCTATTGCAATTGTAATATCACATTCATCTTGGATAATATCATAAGGTAGGTTATTAGTTATTCCACCATCAATTAAAACCATGTCACCCATAATTACCGGTTCAAATACAGCGGGAATAGACATACTGGCTCGAATTGCCGGAATAAGATCACCTGAATCAAAAACGATTTGCTTCTGCTCCCAATAATCTGTTGCAACAATTTTCAAAGGTATTTTCAACTCTTCAAAAGTTTTTACCGGTAGATTTTCTTCAAAGAATTTTTCTATTCCCTTTCCATATATAAAGCTTGTATTCTTAAAAAATGAGATATCGATCATTTTATGGATATTTTCAAATTTTTTATAATATCCTTTTAAATCGGTTATTGTATCATCAACAAACTTCTCTAATTTATTTCCCTCTTTTTCTCTCGAAGTAATTTCCTTTTCTGTTTTCTTGCTGCTAATATCAATTGTGTCTAAAATGTCATTGATTTCCTCTCCCGATAATCCCGAAGCGTAAAAGGCACCAATAATAGCGCCAATGCTTGTCCCTGATATCATAGAAGGTTTTAGATTCATTTCATCTAAAACCTTTATAAACTCAATATGACAGATTCCTCTAGCCCCACCACCGCCGAGCGTTAATCCAATTTTCTTCATGTTCTTTCCAACCTGTTTATTTTTATTAATTCATATTCTAAAATAATTATTTAATGCCAGCTTGACAACATATTTCTATTCTTAATGTTGGAAGTTAGTAAATTTTTTGAGGGGGACGATATTTTGGATAAAAGACCTATCGGAATTTTTGATTCAGGTGTTGGTGGATTGACTGTATTTAAAGAAATCCGTAAACGATTTCCATACGAAGATATCATCTATTTCGGTGATACTGCCAGAGTTCCTTACGGGCCAAAATCCCGCAACACTGTTATAGAGTATTCAATTCAAAATGCTCGATTCCTGATTCAGCAAGGAGCAAAGATCATTGTGGTGGCTTGTAACACTTCTTCTGCAACAGCATTAACGCAATTACAAAATTTGCTCCCGGTTCCGGTACTTGGTGTTATCGAGCCAGGTGCTCTCTCAGCAATTAATACTTCCACTAATAAACACATTGGCGTAATTGGAACAGAAGGAACGATTCGCAGTCAGGCATATTCATCGGCGATTTTTAAACTTGATGAAAGTTGTAGTGTTTTTAGTAAACCTTGTCCTCTTTTTGTTTCACTTGTTGAAGAAGGCTGGGAAGATCATGAAGTGACCCAGCTAACAATTAGAGAATATCTTACTTCTCTTTTGCAAAATGATATTGATACTCTAGTTCTAGGTTGCACTCACTATCCAATTCTCAAATCTTCAATTCAAAAATTTGTCGGGGATAAAATCAGCCTTGTAGATAGTGCTCAAGCAGTTACAGACAGACTTGATGAAATCTTGCCCAATAGAGAATCTAAGGTAATTGGTAAAGATCGTTTTTATGTGAGTGACAATGAAGAGAAATTTAATCGTATTGCTTCTAAAATACTTGATCTGGAGATAGATAAATTGATAAAAGTAAAATTAGGTGAAGGTTGGTTCATCAACTGATGGGAAAAAATATGAAGATAAATAAATTAATCAAAGTAAAATTAGGTGAAGGCTGGTTTTTAAACTAATGGAAAAATTTTCTGAACTTGCCTTCAATATAGTAAATAATCTCTTAAAGATACAAAGTAATGATGTCATCTCAATTTCCGGTGAAATTCATAATGGCAACAATTCCAACGATCCACTTATCGAATTACCTTTAATAGAAGAATTAGCTGTAGCCATAAGAAAACGAAAAGCTTTTCCTGTTCTCGAGATGTCTACAGAAAAACTTAAGAAACGTTTTTTTGCAGAAATGCCGGAAGAAGTTTTCTCGGTTCCTCCAAATTATTACAAAAGTTGGATAAATGCGATTGATAAATTCATTGAGATCAGTTGGGAAAGTTATTCCAGCGATTTTCATGAAACTTCTGACAAGCAAATAAAACAATTTAAAGATTCAACAAACTCCATTATGCAACACCTTTTTCAACAGAAGAAGAAAATAATTTTTCTTAATTTTCCCACTCAGCAGCTAGCCGAGTATATTGGTACAGATTATGAAAAACTTATTGATACATACATTCAGGGCGTGAACTGCAATTATAATTTGTTAAAAATTAACGGTGAAGAATACCGTGAGCGATACTTCTCATTTTCTAATTATAGAATAACAACTAATGATGAAACATTAGCTATTAAAATGAATAGAGATAAACCAATTCTCTTTTCCGGTGATATTACTGAACATCAAATAATAGTTTTACCAACCGGCATCATTGAATTTCCAATAGTACGTGAAAGTATGAATGGTATCTACTTTGCTGAAAAGATCTATTATAAAGACCGAAATTATAATAACATAAAAATTAAATTTGAGAATGGTGCAATCCGCTATGTCGCATTTAAAGAAGATAAAAAGGGAAACTTTCATTTGCAAAATGAACTTATAAATAGTGATAAGGAGTGTTTTCTCACACTTGGGTTCAATCAAGATATCAAAGAGTATACAAATTATTTCTCTTATGATCGTTGTATTGAAGGTAATATTTCGATGAAATTTTTTGATAAGAATTCTAAACCGATCTTTCTTTCAAATATAAATAGTAAAATAGATAAAGAAAATAGATAAATATGCATCTAATTAAAAAGGAGGATTATTTTGGCTAAACACATTTTTGTAATTGGTGGAGTTTTATCTTCACTGGGGAAAGGGATCGCGGCTTCTTCAATAGGGCTTCTTTTAAAGAAGATGGGATACAAAGTAGTTATGCAAAAATTTGATCCTTATTTAAATGTAGATCCCGGAACAATGAGTCCATTCCAACATGGAGAAGTTTTTGTTACTGATGATGGTGCAGAAACCGATCTTGATCTAGGTCATTATGAAAGATTCATTGGTAATCCTCTTAATAAAAACTCCAATTCAACATCTGGGCAGATCTATGAGACTGTTCTCAAGAAAGAAAGACGTGGTGACTATTTAGGAAAAACCGTTCAGGTAATTCCTCACATAACAGACCAAATAAAGAAGGTGATCCTATCCATTGAACAAGATAATGATATTGTTATTTCTGAAATTGGCGGAACAGTCGGAGATATCGAAAGTCTTCCCTTCTTGGAAGCACTCAGGCAGTTCCGAATGGATGTTGGTTTAGAAAATTGTCTCTTTATCTTCCTTACTTATGTTCCTTATATAAAAGCAGCAGGCGAACTTAAAACAAAA
>JAUVKM010000033.1 GCA_030596265.1 Candidatus Cloacimonadota bacterium | reverse complement strand
CTGGGATTGAAGATGTCTCCGTTAGAGATTTATTAGATTTATTCTTCATCCAGGAAAATGAAATAAATTTTGATGAAGAGATAAATTGATATGGGAAAAAATCTAATAATTGTCGAGTCACCCGCTAAAGCAAAAACAATTAGTAAATTTTTGCAGAATAAATTCATAATTAAAGCATCAAATGGTCATATTCGAGATCTTCCTAAAAGAAATTTTGGAGTAGACCCAAATGATGATTTTAAAGCCAAATATGTTGTTGATCCTTCTAAAAAGAAGATAATTAAAGAACTTAAGATAGCTGCAAAAGATGCAGACAGTATCTATCTAGCTTCAGATCATGACCGCGAAGGAGAAGCAATTGCCTGGCATTTAACCCAAGTTCTAAAGAAAGAGATCAAAGATAAAAAGGTTCACAGAATTATCTTTAATGAGATTACCAAAGATGCCATAAGAAAAGCTATGGATAATCCCGGCGAGCTCGATCAGGAGAAGGTGAATTCACAACAGGCAAGAAGAATCCTCGATAGAATTGTTGGATATAATGTCAGTCCTGTTTTATGGAAAATAGTTACTAAAAATCTCAGTGCAGGAAGAGTGCAATCAGTTGCACTTAGAATAATATGTGAACGTGAAGACGCTATTAATAAATTCGTGCCTATAGAATCTTGGAACGTGTATGCAATGTTATATAAAGGTGGCTTGCCGGAATTCAAAGCAACTTTGAAAAAATGGATGGGGAAGAAACCGGATTTCAAAACTGAAACAGAAGCAAAAGCTCTTCTGGATGCAATTAAGCAAAATGAGTATCATGTAGAATCTATTAAGGAATCTGTACGATCGATAAATCCGGGACCTCCGTACATTACAAGCACATTGCAACAGGATGCAGCAAGAATATTAAATTTTTCTGCGAAGAAAACAATGATGGTGGCACAACAGCTTTATGAAGGTATAGAACTTGGCAAAGGTTCTGTTGGTCTGATCACATATATGCGTACAGATTCACTCAGGGTTTCTACGGAAGCTGTGAATAATTCACGAAAATTAATTTCAGAACGATTTGGCGAGAAAAGTTTAAATCCAAAACCGCGATATTTTAAAAACAAAAATTCTGCTCAAGATGCTCACGAGGCAATTAGGACAACTAATTGTTTCAATACACCGGAGAGTATAGCCCAATATCTTACAAAAGATCAGATCAATTTATATTCGATGATCTGGCAGAAGTTTATTGCAACACAAATGTTACCTGTGAAGATGAATAATAAAGAACTTGTTATTAAGATTGGCGATGCGATCTTTAGTGCAAATGGAAGTTCCATTGAGAATAAAGGATTCTTGGTTGTATTTCCACACACTAAAGTTATTTTGGGTGAGAAAATTGATAGCGATTATGTGAAAGATGATGTTCTTAAATCAAAAGAAACATCTTCAAAACAGAGTTTTACAAAACCACCTGCAAGATATACAGAAGCTCTTCTTATTAAAGAATTAGAGTCAAAAGGGATTGGACGCCCATCTACTTATGCAGCTATTACCAATACAATAAGATTGAGAAAATATGTATTTCTTCAAGCAAAAAGGTTTCATCCTACAGAATTGGGATTAACTGTTAATAAACTTTTGGTATCCAATTTTCATGAATTCTTTAATGTGGAATTTACTGCTGAAATGGAAGACAGCCTCGATAAAGTTATGTATGGGGAAGTAGAATGGCACAGCCTTCTTAAAAAATATTACGAATCTCTCAATGTTTTAATTTCAGAAGTGGATTATAAAGAAGCAAAAAAGAGTGCGGTGGAAGAAACAGATCTTAAATGTGATAAATGTGAAAGTCCTATGGTCTTGAAGTGGGGAAGAAATGGTCAGTTTTTAGCATGTTCCAATTTTCCTGAATGTAAAAATATCAAGAATTTCACAAGAAGCGAAGATGGCAAGATTGAAATTTTAAAGCCAAAAACTCTTGATAAGAAGTGCCCGACATGTGGCTCTGAACTTCTTTTGAAAGAGGGGAGATTCGGTAAATTTATAGCATGTTCCAATTTTCCAAAATGTAAATATACAGAACCTTTCACAATTGGAATAAAATGTCCTGAATGCGAAGATGGACAGATCACCGAGAAAAAAAATAAAAAAGGTAGATTCTTCTATTCCTGCTCAAATTACCCGGAGTGTAAATTTATAACTAATAATAAGCCGGTTGCAATTTCTTGTCCTGAATGTGGGAATCACTACTTAGAAGAGAAAAAGAGTAAAGACAAAGGTGAATTCAAAGAATGTCCCAAATGTAAGAATATAGTTTATTAAGGCGAGACCAAATGCATTTTTCTGAAAGTTTAGGTAGTAGTGTCCAGAACATATTCACACATAAATTGAGATCATTCCTTACTTTGCTTGGAATTATCATTGGTGTGTTTGCCGTTGTAACCATGTTTTCCACAGTATATGGTATGAAGACACTGATAAATGAACGTATGAAAGAAATGGGTTGGAATAATTCTTTGATCATCTATCCCTCATCTGGTGAGGAAAACATTTCCAGCAGTATGAGACATCGGTTCAGGCGTATTCAACGTGAAGCAAAGCCATTAACTTTTGAAGATTATCTCCTCATCAAAAAAAATGTGAATTCAAAATATATTTATGGTCAGATCGAAAGCTGGCAGAAGTATCTTCATAATGAAAAGGAAGAAAACTTAAATCTTAAAGCTACTAATAATGAATTTTTTTTAAGTAAAACATATGTGATAAAAACCGGAAGATACTTCAATTCATTTGAGAGCCTTAATTCATTGAAAGTTTGTATTATTGGTTATCATTTTGCAGAAGAATATTTTAAAAATAAAAATCCATTAGGTAAAAAAATTAATGTGGGGAATCATCGCTATAAGATCATTGGTATTCTTGATAATGACAAACTTAATAGCAGTGGAATGAACTTTAATACCTGGCAAAGAAAGCGTGAACTTGAGGCTGTTTATATCCCGCTTTCAACTGGAGCAAAATATCTAAAATCCAATAACGCAATAGATTACATTTATCTTCAGGCCAATTCTGAGAGTGAATTTTCTGATATGAAGAATTCTGTTCGTCAGAATCTATTGGCAAATCATAATATGGGACACGATTTTTCTTTTAATGACATTGGTGCATTAATGCTAAATATTACAAAAGAGATAAATGAGATGATGAAGAAGTGGAATATCACTCTATCAGCTATAGCATCAATTTCTCTAATCGTTGGCGGGATTGGGTTATTTAGTACACTGCTTATTTCGATAAACGAGAGGATGAAAGAGATCGGTATTAGAAAGAGTATTGGTGCAACAGATCGTGATATCTTTCTTCTTTTTATTCTAGAAGCGATCACGCTTTCTCTTATGGGTGCGCTGGTTGGGATTCTACTATCAACATTGCTTGTTAAAGTAATTACTGTAGCCCTAAAATTTAGTTTCCCTGTGCCAATGGAAGGCATCCTACTTGGAATCGCTTTTTCGTTATTTATTGGATTTGCCTCTGGAATATATCCTGCTTACAAAGCTTCAAAAATAGATCCGATCAAAGCTATTTACTATTTTGAGTAAATTTATTGCTAAGATTTTATTTGACAAATAATTAACAAACAACAAAATTTTATCGTATTTAATTAAAAAGGAGGAGAAATGAGAAAATTTACAATTCTATTCTTAATTTTTGCATTTAGTATGATGAGTTTTATCACTGGTTGTAGTGATGATGAAAACGGAGGAACAACAGAACCATCAATTGATCCAGAGGATTACGATTATTATATGTTGGTTTCAGCAACGGGTAACCAAAGAAGTGATTACATTATAACTATAATTCCAATGAACGATAATGTAATAATATCCGTTGAAATATCCGTAAACGGAATTGATGTAGCAATGTCGAACTACATGGATATGTGGTCAGGATATACTAATATGGATGAAGGACAAACATATCAAGTTGAAGCGGTGATCAATGGAACTGATCATTCTCTCACTATTAATACACCATATATTCCTATAGTTGATTGGCCAACTAATTGGAATATTACAGAACCAACAACCATATCATGGACTTTAACTTCCAATGCAGAATACCAAGAATTCTATGCCACGGCAACAGATTATGTTACATGGGATGATAACTATGCCGATCTAAGTCCTTCCGATCGCTCTTTCACTATTCCTGGAAATTGGGTAGACCCTCTTCTTGAGGATTATTATCTAATGTTAATTGAAATGAACTTTTCATTTGAAGATAATTTGATAGTATCGTGTATGTCTGCTGATGAAGCTGGATATGGCATATTGAGGGAAATGAGTGTTAACGATAAAATCAAAATTTCTCAAAATATCTTTAAAAGGTTTTTTAAATAATAGAAAAAGTATTTTTACAATTTATGTACTTAAGGCTGCAATTAGCAGCCTTTTGTTTTTATCCGATCAAAATATCTTCAGGATTAAATATTTCAACTCTGTTCTTACCCTTACTTTTGCCCTTATAAAGCGCCGAATCAGCCTCTTTAATACAACTATCGATGTTTTTACCGCTAGAATATTCACTTACACCAAAAGTAATACTAATTGGTATTACCTTATTATTATAAATGAATTTGTTTTGATCAATTATTTTTCTTATCTTTTCTGCAGCAATTTCTCCACCAGCTAAATTGGTTTCAGGTAATAAAAGAATGAATTCTTCACCGCCCCATCTACCTACGATGTCTTGTTTTCGTAAACCTGAAATAATTGTATTAACAAGTGCCTTGAGAATGTAATCACCACACTCATGACCGTGATTATCATTAACAGATTTAAAGTTGTCAATATCACCCATAACAAGACTGAATTCTTTCTTATTTCTTTCAAACCGTAATGTCTCATAGTTTATTTTTTCAAGAATATCACGACGATTTGAAATAGATGTTAGGGGATCTTTTCGTGAAAGTTCTTCAAGTTGTTTATTAGCTTTAATAAGTTTAATATGATCAACAGTTTTAGTACGATAACGGTAATAAACAACAAAAGCAATATTAAGAATAACAAGAAATCCTATCATGAACGAATATTTTATTATCATCTGTTTTGATACTTGCATTTTATTGCTTTCTATTTCTAATCGTGTTACTCTTTTATAAAATTCGATGTATTCTTCTATTGAAGAAGAATATTTTTTAATGTCATTAGATTCTTTATAAATCTTAGATTCTAATACTAAAATATCAGAAAGTAATTCATAATTATTTAAATCCGAAACAATACTTTTTGCCTGAGCGCAGTATTCAATTTTTTCTGTTGCTTCTAAAGAATCTGTATATGATGCAAGTCTATAAAGAATTTTAGCTTTTTCAATTCCCTCTAATTTTGACAAAGAAGACTTTAATTGTCCAACGTTATCTATTGCAGAAAGGTTAAGAAGAAAACAAGACATATACAAAGCGAAAATTAATTTTCTCATAGTATATTTCTCCAATGTCAATTAAGCAGATTCAATTGATCTATCAATACCGATAATAATTGGTTTGTCTTTGGGTTTTGTTTTAATTACACAGTTTTTGCCTTGCTTTTTCCCTATATATAAAGCCTCATCGGCCATCTTAATGCAATAATCAATGTCCATTGGTCTATCATAAACGCTTACGCCAAAAGTCATGGTTAATTTCAATTTAATGTTGTTGAAAACATAAGAAGTCCCTTCAATATCTTTACGAATCTTATCAGCCAAAGCAAAACCACCATCAATATCAGTTTCTGGAAGCAGCATAAGAAATTCTTCACCACCCCAGCGTCCTGTAAAATCCTGCTTACGAACAGTGGTTCTCATTTGTTTAGCAAGTGATTCAAGAATAAAGTCTCCACAGTCATGACCATTATCATCGTTGATTTTTTTGAAGTCATCTATATCGGACATAAGAAGAACAAATGATTTTCCATTTCTTCCAAAACGTTTCTGCTCATGCTCCATTTTTTCAATCATGTCTCTACGGTTCGAAAGGTCTGTTAAGGGATCTGTTTTAGCAATTTGCTTAAGTTTTGCATTAGCTATGTTCAAAGCTTTGTTCATTGAGCTATTTGTAAATGCGAGATAGAATCCAACTATTGTAAATATCGAGATAATTACGATTGCAGATAACAAAACCTTTTGTGTAAAATTTTGTGAGCTTATTTGTATTGCTTTTTTATCAAGTTCAAGATCACGAATCTCATTATCTTTCTGATATGAGTCAATTTTTTTCTGGATACTCTTCTTTTCATATTCTGCAACTTTTAATTGTGTAATTTTTAATTCTTTTTCCCTATTTAAAGATTCAATTTGTTGTTTTCTTTGTTTTGCATCAAATTCCTTTTCTTGCTTGAGAATTAATTGTTGTAATTCAAGCTCGCGAATTTCATTCTCTTTTTGTAGAAGTTCAATTCTTCGCTGTCTTTGTTCATCTTCATAATGAGTTTGCATATCACTGATTTTATGGGAACTTTCTACACTGGCGATTGTATCTTTCATTGTAGTAAAAAGTTTATAATACTCCAGAGCTTTCTCGTCTTCACCCCTGGATGTGTAAAACTCGGAGATCTGCTTATATTCATCGCGAATAAGAACGCGTTCATTTTCTTCTTCAAATCGTAAAGCTCTAATAAAAAACTCAGAAGCTTTCTTGTATTGACCAGCTTTCTTATATTCTAATCCAATACGATTCAAAGCAAGTGCAACTTCACCCCGATTATTCATTATCTCGTTTATTTTTAAAGCCTTATTATAATATTCTATTGATTTTGTATGGTTTTTGCTAGTACTATATACATCAGCAATCTTATAAATATCTTTAAGGATTACCTCAGCGTCACCAATTATTTCACTCTTATTCAGAGCTTTCTCGAGATAGAGGATAGTCTCTTTATAATCTTTTAGTAGTGCATATGAATTGGCTATATTGTTATATGCCTCATGTTCATTCATCTCATCATGAAATTGTATTGCAACTTCTGCGGCCAGTATACCATAGATAATTGATTGCTCGGGAGAAATAAATAGATATTCTTTAGCAAGTGAATTTAGAACTTTGATTTTTTCTTCTGCAACAACCACCCTTAATTTACTTTCAAGGCTTTCTATTTTAGTTTTTGCACAAAGAGAGGAGGTAATAAGGACAATTAACAATAGTATAATGAAAATATACTTCATATAGTCCCCTCCTCATTATTTAACAAACAATAAAATAATTTATTAAATAACCTTATAATATTTTTTTTATAATATGTATGCCTTTGGCAAGCTTTTTTTTATCAGTAGCATAATTTAATCTGATCCAATGTTTTCCATTTGAACCAAATATTCTTCCTGGCATTACTATTAATCCATTCTTTATCAGCTCATTTACAAGCATGATTTCATCAATATATATATTGATAAATAAATAAGGAGAAGATGTATTATTTAGTATAGGAAGACTTGGTAGAAGTTGTTCAAATTGTTTAAGCACAAACTTTTTGTTAGATTCAAGTTCTAAACGTATTTTGTTTTGAACTTTCATACCTTCTGAGGATAAAGCTGTGATTGCAACTTCTTGAGATATATATGGAGCACAGGTACAAATGTATTGGTGTGAAATAATGATAGGCTTAATAAGGTCAGGATCATTTGATACAGCCCATCCCACTCGCCATCCGCTCATACAATGAGATTTAGAGAGACCCGAAATCACAATTATTTTTCCAGTTTTATCCAAGAAAGTTATTGGTTTATTATCAGTATATAATTCACGATAAATCTCATCTACAATAATTAGTATATCATTTTCATTACATTTAGAAATCATAAAATCCATCTCATTTTCTGAGAAACACCTTCCAGTTGGATTCGAAGGATTATTTATAAGTAACACTTTTGTTTTAGAAGTAATTCTATTTGTGAAGTCGTTTCGATCCAATTTGAAATTAGATTTCGAATCAAGATCAAATTCTACTACTACTCCACCAAGCATTTTAATAATTGTTTTATATGCGATATAAGTTGGATTTGCGATCAGTACTTCGTCACCAGGATTTATAAAGCTGAAAAGTGAAGCAAAAATGGCTTCTTCCGCTCCTGTTGTAACGCAAACATTTTCATTTAGTTGGATATTATAATAATCCGTTATTGACTTCTGTAATTCGGGTAATCCTGCATTTGGAGTATATCGAATGTTTCCCTGCTTAATAATCTCAATTGCACGATTCGTAATAATTTTTGGTGTTGTGAATTGGATCTCTCCTAAACCAAGATTAATTGAATCAGGTGGAGCTTTATCAAATAATTGCCGCAATTCAGATTTTTCTATACCTGTTATCCGATCTGCGTATTTTATTGGTTTCATCTTAGAGCATCTTCTAATGTTACCGATCTATCGCTCTTTTCATCTCTATATTTAATAATAATTGGACAGTAAATTGAAAACTCGTCATTGCTCTTCATCCGGCGCGTACCAGGAATTACAACTGCTCCTTGAGGAATATGCAGAGAACCATTCTTATCTTTTGTAAGAAATTGATTATTCAAAGAATCGAAAATTGGAGTTCCGGCTGTTATTATGACACCTGCTGCAATAATCGCATTCTGCTCAACAATCACACCTTCATAAATCCCGCAATTCCCACCAATAAAAACATTATCTTCAATGATCACGGGGTTTGCACTGATAGGTTCTAATACTCCACCAAGTTGTGATGCAGCACTGAGGTGTACCTTTTTGCCAACCTGAGCGCAAGCGCCGACTAGAGCATGAGAATCTATCATTGTCCCATCATCTACATAAGCACCAACATTTATGTACATTGGCGGCATCATTACCACATTCTCTCCAATATAAGCACCTTCACGGATAGAAGAACCACCGGGAACAAGTCTGACATTCTTTCTATTTGTTATATCCTGTACAGGATAAGTATCTTTATCCATAAAGTTTCCTAATTGTACAACTTTACCCATTTTGAAGCCGGCCAGAATGCCTTTCTTTACCCAATCATTAGTGATCCATTTACCATTTATCTTTTCAGCAGCACGAATTTCTCCGGAATTAAGTCCGTTTCTAAATTTGAGGAATAAATTTTTATCATCTTTTGTAAATTCCATTTTATTATACAATTCAAGGATTTCGGATTTTAAACTCATAATTTACTCCTATAATATCTCTTTCTTGAAAGAGATTCTCTTATAATATTTCTTTCAAAAATCTTCCGGTAAAAGATTTCTTAATGTTCGCAATTTCTTCGGGAGTTCCAGTTGCAACAACTTTTCCGCCTTCATCTCCGCCTTCCGGTCCCAAATCTATGATATAATCCGCACATTTTATTATATCCAGGTTGTGCTCAATTACAATCACAGTATTTCCCATTGAAACTAATCTGTGAAGTACTTTTAATAATTTTTTTATATCATCGAAGTGCAATCCGGTTGTTGGTTCATCCAAAATGTAAAGTGTTTTGCTAGTACTTGTTTTACTCAGTTCACGTGAAAGCTTGATTCTTTGAGCTTCTCCACCGGATAGTGTTGTGGATGCTTGTCCAAGTTTAATATATTCCATTCCAACTTCTTTCAAAGTTTGCAGAACTTTATATATTTTAGGCACTTTATCAAAAATCTTAATCGCTTCTTGAACATCCATTTTAAGCACATCTGCAATGCTGTAACCTTTAAATTTTACAGCTAAAGTTTCTTTATTATAACGTGAACCATCGCAGACTTCACACTTCACATAAATATCTGGCAGGAAGTGCATCTCGATCTGTTTTATACCACCACCACTACAGGATTCACATCTTCCGCCTTTTACGTTAAAAGAAAATCTTCCCGGTTTATAACCTCGTAACTTTGCGGCAGGAGTTTGGGAAAATAAATTTCTGATCGGATCGAATAATTTAGTATAAGTTGCAGGATTTGAACGAGGAGTTCTTCCAATTGGCTGTTGATCTATGTTTATAACTTTATCAAAATATTCATAACCCTTAATGTTATCAAAACTACCTTGTTTTCTGTTGGATTTATTTAGCTCTTTTGCCATAGCTGGATATAATATCTGATTGATCAAAGAACTTTTACCCGATCCTGAAACACCGGTAACACATGTGAAAGAACCAACTGGGATATCAACATTGATCTTTTTAAGATTATTCTGAAAGGCACCATTGATCCTCAGTTTGCGTTTATCCGGCTTTAATCTTTCTTTCGGTATCTCAATGCTTAGTTTCCCAGATAGATATCTTCCTGTCATAGATTTTCTTGATCTTAGCAATTGTTCAATATTACCTTGAAAAATTATCTCTCCACCGTAGATTCCGGCCTGAGGACCAATATCAATTATTTGATCCGCTGTTCTAATCATTTGTTCGTCATGCTCAACAACAATAACAGTATTTCCAATGTCACGTAGATGGAGCAGCATATTTATCAGTCGTTTATTGTCTCGCTGATGTAAGCCGATTGTAGGCTCATCTAGGATATACATCACACCAACAAGGCTGCTCCCGATTTGGCTTGCTAGTCTTATTCTTTGCGATTCTCCACCGGATAATGTTGGAGCTTTTCTATCTAATGTAAGATAATGCAATCCAACATTCACGAGGAAGTTAAGACGATTATTTATCTCTTTCAGAACTTCTTCCGCAATAAGTTTATCATTTCCTAATAATACAAGTTTATCGAAATATTTGATTGCATTTGAAATTGACATTGTGGTTATTTCGTTGATTGATAAATCAGCAATTTTAACTGCCAGACTTTCTTTACGAAGTTTCTTACCCTTACAATCCGGGCACTCTTTATTGCCAATATACTTCAAATAGTATTTTCGCATATATTCAGATTTTGTTTCATTCATCCGGCGGGAAAGAGTTGGGATTATGCCTTCGAATGAAGATAGAAAGGAACCTGAACTGTTTTTAGAACTCCACTCAAATCTAATTTTCTGCCCTCTTGATCCGAATAAAAGGAGATCTTTTGCTGTTAAAGAAAGTCCTTCCCATGGTTCATTTAAAGAAAATCCATATTCTCTAGAAATCGCCTTAAGCTTTTTTAGCTGCCAACTGCTTTTTTTCTTATTTAATGTTCCCCAATGTACTACTGCCCCTTCCATGATAGAAAGTGTTTTAACAGGAATTATCAAATCGGGATCAAATTCCATTTTGGTACCGAGTCCATTACAGGATCTGCACATGCCGATTGGGCTGTTAAAGGAGAAATGCTGAGGGGTAAGTTCAGGATAGCCGATTCCGCAACTCGGACAGGAATTTGCTTCGGATAGATTTTCAATACGATCTTCATCAAGATATTCTATCTTTATAAAACCATTAGTTAGTTTTAAAGCAGTTTCAACCGAGTCAATTAATCTTGAGCGAATATTATCTTTTAAAACAAGTCGATCAACAACAATATCGATATTATGTTTACTTTTTTTATCGAGTGTGATCTTTTCACTAAGCTGACGCATGATTCCATTAATTTTAACACGAACAAAACCTTCAT
>JAUVKM010000292.1 GCA_030596265.1 Candidatus Cloacimonadota bacterium | reverse complement strand
ATTTTTTACTCCTTTTTCTAACACTAATTATTTCAGATCTTATCCTGTTAATCCTGTCTGAAATTCTTTTTGATCTTTTAAATTCTCTTTTTTTAAAAAATAAAACAGAATTAATATTGTCAATAAGGATATGGATTTCTTCGCTTTTAAATTATGAGGTTCATATTAATAAATAATTCAATTTCATTTAAATAATCAAAAAGTTTATTGCCTTAATTATAAATATTTATGAAGTTGGATTCAGTTGAATTGTAGGGGAGGATGAACCAATGCGTAGAAGTTTAATAATTTTATTTTTATTGTTAATTATCATTCTATCGGCAGTAGAGATGCCGGATTTTAAATATATTGTTCAAAGGCAGCATGAAGCGGCTCAAATTAAAATGGAAACATATTCCAGATGGATGGATAACATGCAAGAAGATATGCGTAATATGGATTGCTATGATGTTCGCTATTATTCCATTGATATCGATGTTGATTTTGATCTGCATTATGTGGAAGGAATTGTTCTTTCTCATCTGGAAATTCTAGAAGATAATATATCACTTATCAGCTTCAATTTTACAACAGATCTGGATGTAGATGATATTCTAATGAATAGCTCTTCGCTAATGTTTACTCATGCCGATGATATTATAGAGATTGAACTTGGAACTTCTTATAATACCAGTGACATAATTGAATTGGAAGTAAATTATTCCGGTTATCCGCAGAACAGACTGAATGACGGTATGAAATTCCAGGAACACGCCGGTATTCCAATTGTGTTTACAATGGTCTCTCCCAAAGGTGCCCGAAAATGGTGGCCCTGCAAAGATACTCCCGCAGATAAACCTGATTCTCTGGAGATTAGCATTACATATCCTTCCCAATATATTTCAACTTCCAATGGAACACTTATGGAAGTGATAAATAATGGAAATGGAACTAACACTGCAATATGGCACGAGTCGTATCCAATCTGTACTTATCTCACCTCTTTTGCAGTTACTAATTATCAAACATATTCTTTTAATTGGGAATACAACGGTACTAATATGATGGTAGATAATTTTATCTATCCCGAGCAGTACGACATTAGTGTTGAACTCTATTCACTTTGCGGAGATATGCTTACCTTTTATTCCGATATTTATGGAGAATATCCGTTCATTACAGAAAAATATGGTCATGCGACCTGCACAAATCTGGGCGCACTGGCTATGGAACATCAAACTTGCACCTCGTTCGATTCTGGTTATATCAGCGAACCTGCAGCAGAATATACTGTTGCACATGAATTATCTCATCATTGGGCGGGAGATGCTCTTAGTATTGGCGGTTGGGATCATGTGTGGCTCAAGGAGGGTTTTGCTTCCTATAGTGAAGCTCTTTGGGCAGAAAATCTTTTTGGTTTGGAAGGTTTGCATGCATATATGGAAGCTGAAGATACCGGTTCTCAACTGGATGAATGTTTGTATCGCGATCCGGAAGGCAGCGGAAACCATATTTTCAACATTGTTATTTATAACAAAGGTTCGTGGGTTATTCACATGCTGCGCGGTTTATTAGGTGATGACGATTTTTTTCTGATGCTGCAAAATTTCTTTCAAGACCCCGATTTAATTTATGGGAATATTATTACACAAGATCTGGAAAATGCAGCAGAATATGTGTACGGTGAACCTCTTGATTGGTATTTTGACCAATGGTATTATAATTATGGCAGACCGCAATATAAATATGTAGTTTATACTTCTGAAGTTGAAGATTCATTTAAAGTTACATTGCATTCAGAAGGAAGTGCAGGAGATCCTTTTTCAATGTATGTTCCATTCAGGATAAATGACATCTACAATGGAAGACTTTTTGTGGAAGATAATTTTAATTTCTATACTATAAATGTTTTTGAATATCTACAATCTTTAGAATTTGATCCCGACAATTGGGTTCTAGATTATGGATATTTGGAGCAAACTCCTGTTTTGGAGGAAATAGAATTACAAAGAAATGGTGCAGTGGTTTTAGTATGGAATGAATTCTTTGATCCGGAAATTGAGGGGATGAATATTTATAGAAAACAGGCAAGTGAAGACTATATTCTTTTAAATCCTGAACCTGTATGCGGAACCGCTTATTATGATGATGATGTTATTCCTGGAGAAGAATATTTTTATAAAATTGCTGCCGTATTCCAATCAGAAGGAAATTATGTGAGTGGATTTTCAAACGAGATATCAACAATTCCTGTAAATTTTACATTGGATGAAGGGATCTTGCTTGTTGATGGAACGCTTAATGGTCTTCCTGCATCACCGTTTCCAACAGATGAAGAAGTGGATGAGTATTATGCAGAGTTACTTTCGGGTTATTCATACACAAATTGGGATATTGTTGAACAAGGATCACCACCACTCACCGAAATTGCAAAATATTCCAGCGTTATCTGGCATACCGATGATATCGCAAATTACCCATTTGTGAACAGTGTTTATAATATGAAATGCTATCTGCTGGCGGGAGGAAATTTGTTTGCATCATGCTAGAAACAATTATGTATGGTTTCTGAAAATTTCCAAAATAACTTCCTCTATCTTGATGGATCAATCTTTCATGATCAAGCCGATTTTGTCGGAGCTTTTGGAATAAATGGATTTACTGATATTGCAGTTGATACGGATAAAGTACCACTTTCGAATTGGGGCGATAATTTGCAGTATGTTAATAAATTCTTACCAATAGAAGATGCTGAAGCAATTTTTGCTTACGATTCTTTTTCT
>JAUVKM010000061.1 GCA_030596265.1 Candidatus Cloacimonadota bacterium | reverse complement strand
TGGAATTGCAGCCACCATCATCGGTACTGCTATCGGACTTGTATTTTCTTATCTTCTACAATACAAAGGATTCGATATGGGCTCACTGATGAAGGATGCAAAAATAATCATGGGTAGCACAATGAGAGCTCAAGTTACTCCCGTAAGTTATTACATTGGTTTTATCCCGGGAGTTATTGCTTCGGTTATTGGGGCGATCTTTTCTGGTATTGGGATCTATAAAAGAAATACAGCACAATTATTCAAGGAGTTGGAAACATGAAAAAATTAAATTTAATCTTGATCTCAATCTTAATCTCGACTTTCTTTTTATACGCGGAATACCCGGATGGAAATGAGATTCTGAAACAGATTGATGAGAACATGTATGCAAAAAGCATTATCTCAACTTCACAAATGATAGTGCATGGCAGACGCGGCAGTAGAACAATGAAACTAAGATCATGGACAGAAGGAGATGACAGATCGTTCTCAGAATACCTGGCTCCTCCCAAAGACGCAGGAACAAAAATGCTTAAGCTAGATGATAAGTTGTGGATATACAATCCTTCTGCAGACCGCATAATCCAGATTTCCGGGCATATGCTGCGCCAATCTATGATGGGTTCCGATATTTCGTATGAAGATATGATGGAAGAAAATGAACTCACCGAGATCTACACTGCCCAGACAGTTGGAGAAGAGAGTTTTAATGATGTGAGTTGCTGGAAATTAGAATTAACTGCCATCACCGATGATGCAGCATATCAGACCAAAAAAGTTTGGATAGATAAAGAAAAATTGATCCCGCTTAAAGAAGAACGTTACGGCAAAAGCGGAAAGCTGCTTAAAACAACTGAGATATTGGAAGTTGTAAAGATAGATAAACGCTGGTACCCTAAGAGAATGATCTTTAAAGATGTTCTGAAAAAAGGAAAGGGTACCGAATTCATCATTGATGATATCCAGTTCGATGTAGATATTCCTGAGAGTAGATTCTCTAAAGCTGCGTTGAGGAAATAAAAGAACTAGACAAGTATCGAAGGATAACGGTTTTTCTTCTTTAGTTCGTTTTGTTAGTAAAAAGTTATCGTTTTGCTTTGCAAAGCCAATAATTGTTCGTTGCTAATAAATAGTCTTCAGCGATTTTATCTTTTTCCTGTTAACTGTGGAATTTGTGAAATAAACAATCCACAGATCACAATAAATATTCCAATAATTTTTTGTAATTCTAATGATTCTTTAAGAATAATATATGCAATAATAGCAGTAAATACTGGAATTAAATTGGCAAAGATATTGGCATTGATAAGTCCGATCTTTTTGATAACATAAGCAATAAAAATAAACGATAGCGTTGAGGGAAATATCGCTAATTTCAATATTGTAATTATCGCACTCATTGTATGTTCTACAGAAATAAAATTATTACTTTCAAATATTAAAAAAACGGGTAAGAAATAGAGCATTCCAAATATATTCTGCCATTTTACAATTGTGAAACCGGAATATCTCACTGTTAATTTTTTTACTATTATTCCATAACTTATCGCAGAAAAAACAGCAATGAACATCAAGATCACACCTTTTACGGTTGATGCTCCGGAATAATCTTTTACAACGATCAATAGGACACCTAAAAATGAAATTAGTAATCCGATAATACCATAAATTGTTATCTTTTCTTTTATAAGAAAATAAGTGAAAAAGGGAGTAAATAATGGGATAGTTGAAATAATTATTGCACCTATAGTTGCAGAGATAAACGTTAAACCAAAACTCTCACCAAGAAAATAACAGAATGGCTCAAAGAATGCCAAGAGCATGAACAGTTTAAGATCTTTTCTGGTAACACTCTGTGTTTTGCCGGTTGTTTTAATAAAAATATTCAACACAACCGATGCGAAAACAAGTCGCATGAATACAATTGTTATTGGTCTGTAAACCAGAAATGCCTGTTTGAACCAGACAAAACTAAACCCCCAAAAAAGTGCTGCCAGAGTTGCTGCTGTATAAACCCAAATTTTATCTATCTTCATTCATCCCCTACTAAGAACTGTTCATATTTTTTTTACTCTTTATATTGTCAATTGCTTTAGAAAAGATGAATTTGATTTGACACAAAAGAATACTCAAGAAAAATCATTTCTGTATCGTTATTCAAAGAATATATTCTTGTGGAATTAAGTATTAACGTAATCGCAATCTACATTTTGTTTTCATCTAATTTTAAGAAATTAGGAGGATGAAATGACAGTTTCATTTGCAAAAAATTATATCAAACTTATCATAATCTGTTTTCTGATTTTCTATCCAGCAACTTCCTATTGTAAAAAAACATATGAAGAAAAACGGGAATCCATGGTTAAATGGCAGATCAAAAACAGGGGAGTAAAAGATAAAGCTGTTCTTGATGCAATGAGTACTGTTCCCCGGCATTTATTCGTTCCCGATCTCTACCGCTCAACATCATACTCAGATCGCCCCTTACCAATTGGCTTTGGACAAACAATTTCACAACCTTATATTGTTGCTTTAATGACAGAATATCTCAAACTGACAAAAGATGATAAAGTTTTAGAAGTAGGAACAGGTTCGGGTTATCAGGCAGCAATCTTATCTGTAATCACAGATAGTGTTTATACGATTGAAATCGTTGAAAAATTATATAAGCGAACAGATAATATGCTCAAAACTTCTGGTTATGAAAAGATTCACACGAAATTTGCAGACGGATATTTTGGCTGGGAAGAGTTCGCTCCTTATGATGCAATTATTGTAACTTGTGCTTCTGAATTTGTTCCTCCTCCACTCATTGCTCAACTTAAAGTAGGTGGTAGAATGTGTATTCCGGTTGGACCTCCTTTCAGAATCCAGAACCTGCTTCTTATCACTAAAAAATCAGAAACGGAAATCATAACAGAAGTTATAACAAGCGTGAGATTTGTCCCCTTAATACGAGAATAAAAAATATAGACCTTACGGATGGTTGAGGAACGAAACCTCCGTAATGGTCAGGAAATGAGAATCAACCATTGCGAAGGTTTAACAAGATGTATTTCTCTGTATGTAACCATCCGTCAAAAGCCGGACATGGTTCGCAAGGTTTTAGTTTGATAGGATTATTAAGAATTAGAAAAATAAATTATCTTTGTTTCTTTGTGTCTTTGTGCCTTTATGGCAAGGAATTATTAAATGAAAAACAGTATATCACATTCAGAAACTAAATTCATCCAACCTGTTATTTTCTTCACCTCTTTCACGATTCTTTGCTATGAAATAATTTTTATCAGGATATTTGCAATTACGCAATGGCAAAATCTTTCTTCGCTCATCATCAGCATGGCACTTCTAAGTTTCGGAGTGAGTGGAACGGCAATCATATTCTTTAAAAACAAGATAGAAAAACATTTTACTAAATTCATTTTTTTTACATTAATCCTCTTCCCTATTTCAATGAGTTTGGGGTTTGTTATCTTTTGCAAAATCCCCTTTAATCCTTTTGAGATTGGAATCGATAATCGTCAGATATTTTACCTTTTATTATATTTTGTAGTGATGGGGATCCCCTTTATTTTTGCAGCTTCAACCATTGGAATTGCTTTGATGAGATTCCCAATCAGCAAAACTTATTTTTCAAATTTAACAGGTTCCGGAATTGGAGCGATCTTTGTTGTTTTTATCTCATATTTTCTGCATCCGTTTTCTGCGTTACTATTTATCACAATAGTTGCATTCATTATCACAATTGTTTTCTCCATAAATCTGAGTAAAAAAATCATTTTGTTTACAATAGTTTTTTCTATTATTTTCACTTCTCTTTTTTATCTTACTTTTGATAAACTTAACCTGAAAAAAATCTCGCAATACAAAGCAATTTCTTATGCCTTAAATCTGCCGGAAGCAGAAATAATTGAAGAGAGATATTCCCCGCTTGGACTTGTACAAGTTGTACAAGCAAAAGGGTTAAGATCAACTGTAGGACTCAGTTTTCTTTCCAAACATCAAGTTCCGGAACAAAAGGGGATCTTCTATGATGGTGAAGGAATGAGTGCGATCACACCTTTCGATGGAGATAAAAAATCAATTCTATATCTGAATGATATTCCTTCGAGCCTGCCTTACTTTCTTTTAGAAAAAAAAGATAAAGCTCTCATCATGGGAGTTGGTGGCGGGACGGGTTTATTAAAAGCATTATTACACAATTTTGAGATAATAATCGGACTTGAACTGAACAAGAATGTTGTCTCTTTGATGAAGAATGAATTTGCAGAATATTCGGGAAATATCTATAATAATATAAAAGTCCAAATTATAAAAAAAGAAGCTCGTGGCTATATTAGAAATTCTAACGAGAAATACGATTTAATAGAAATTTCCATGCTGGATACTTACAACACTGCATCATCGGGAATTTATGCTTTAAACGAAACTTATCTTTATACGGTCGAATCAATTCAAGATTTTTATCAGCATCTGGATGATGAAGGAATGCTGGCAATTACCAGATGGGTTGTGAATCCTCCAAGAGATAATCTTAAACTGCTGAATATCTGCATTTCTGCTCTTGAAAATTTGGAAATCAAAGATATCGGTAAGCACATTATCTTTATCAGAAGTATCCAGGCAACAACACTTGTAATTTCCAAAAATCCGGTATCAGAATATCAAATGGACATCTTAAAAGAATTCTGTGAATCCCGTCTTTTTGATATTTGCTATTATGATGGAATTAAAGAAAATGAGACGAACAGGTTTATCAAACTCGATACACCAATTTACTTTTTAGCAGCAAAACAACTACTTTCCGAAAACAAACAAAATTTCATCAAAGATTACGAATTCGATATTAAAATAACCTCGGATAACCGACCCTATTTTTATAATATTTTTAAAATGAAAATGCTTAAATACATCCGGAAATACGGCACTGACAAGATCCCTTTTACACAGTGGGGATATTTCACACTGATCATTCTGCTTATTCCGGTTCTGATGATCAGTTTTGTTTTGATCGTTTTACCATTATTTTTTATTCGGAAAAAGCAACATAATCTCAATGGAAAGATAATCGCATATTTTAGTTTGATCGGTATTGGTTTCTTCTTTGTGGAAATGCCGCTCATCCAGAAGCTTATCTTATTTCTATCTCATCCCACTTATTCTCTGAGTGTGATAATCTCGGCATTACTCATATTTTCTGGAATCGGCAGCTATTTCTCCGATAAAATATTTCCCTCCAAACGCAGGATATTTTATGCAAGTTTGATGATTATAAGTATAACTATTTTATATCTTTTCTGTTTAGAGCTGATCCTTTCAATATTCATGAACCAAAATGAAATAATAAAAATTTGCATAACAATCCTGTTTCTAATGCCATTAGGATTTTTTATGGGAATCCCCTTTCCACAGGGTCTGATAAAAATTAAAAATTCGGATACATCAAGAGTTGCCTGGGCTTGGGGAATTAATGGATTTTTCTCGGTTATCAGCACTATTTTAGCAACAATTTTAGCAATCTTATTTGGCTTTAAATTCGTTTTTCTCATTGCTTCAGTCTGTTACCTAACAGCAGGTTTAATCTCATTAAAATTGGAATGAACATGTGCTGATCTTAACTTATGATTTTTTTTATTTGACACATAATAATTGAAAAGCAAGTTGAGATTTGGAAGTAGAAAGAGTAAATATTCATGATAATAATAAAGTGGTTATGTATATTTTGTACAATATTGTTTAAAGTGTAAAATAAATATAATTGAAGGAGTTAAGATATGGCTCGAAATTTTAAATCAGACGAAAGCTTTTTGGAAAAAATCTCAATTGGTGCAATTGGTACAAAAAAAGTTTATGAAGATTTAGTAAATCATAATCATAGACCTATTGAACTAGAGAGGGGTTCAATGAGTTATAAAATTTGGAAATCTATAAAGATAAAAAGAATTAGAGTGCCAGATCTTTTATGTGTTGATTGCGGAAAGAGAATTGAATCAAGAGCAAAAACAAAACTTGAAATAACTATGTCACATTCGATTAATGAAAGAGAAAGAGCATGGGACTTCGGTTTAAGCGATAATGATTATGTTGCTCTAGTTGTATGTGAAAAATCAGGTGAAAGACCTGTTGATTGGATTGCATCTGATTTGGTGCAATATATTAAGGTCTCAGATTTAAAAAAAGCGTTTATTGAAGGCTCAGTCAAACAAGAAACTCCTAAAGGAGCTCAGGAAGGATATGAAACTAGAATTACATGGTTTGCTTCAAAAGCTTCATCTGATGGGATAATATCATATATTTCAAATAGTGACGACACTAAACCTAAAATTCAATTTAAAAGAAATGAAGACAACAGAACAATAACCCTTTCTTTAAGAAAAGGTAAACAAAATCTGATAATTAATCCTATTGTAGTAATGAATGATAATGTAAAGGAAAATGAAATTATTGCTTCTGTCGTTCCAGTGTCTCAACATTTTGTGTGTGAAAAAAATATTGATTCCAATTATTATGGTAAAAAATTAGATAGTATTTCATTGAGTGAAAGATATGCTTCAGCAAAAGCACTTTCTTACTTTGATATAAACGAAGAAATTATTAAACTATTAAAATCCAAATTGGATGATGAAGATGAACATATTTATGTGAAATTAGAATGTGCTGCTACTTTATCCAGAAATGGAATTAATAAAGGATACGACTTTATTAATCATTGCATTACAAGTGACTATTTAGTGGATAAATTAGAAGCCGTTATTGTTTGTAGCGAAATCAAAAGCACTAAAAGTTTTAAGTTATTAACAAATTGTTTATTAGATGAAAATCAAAATCATGAAATAAGAGCTGGAGCTGCTTGGGCTTTAGGTGAAATGGGATATACTGAAAGTATAAAATCTTTAGTAAATAGTTTCAACGCATTTGAACCAATAATAAAGATAGAAGCAGCAAGAGCTTTAGCTAAATTATCTAAGGAGAATACTAAAGAAGTCATTCCTTTTCTCAAATCCAAAAGTCAAAACGAAATTCAAGGTACAGCTTGGGCAATATCAAAATCAGATTTTGATTTAAAAGACTTATTACCTTTTCTAAACGAAGAAGAAACAAGAGTTTGGATTTCATATATTCTAGGTGTTCAAGATAAGGAAAAATATTTGACCGATATTGAGGAACTAAAAAAAATAGATTCAGAAGTATATTTTGCAGTAACAGTTTTGTGGAAGATAATGGAAAGTTGGATATATCGATTGGAGGAATATTAATGTTCAGTTCGTTTCAACAGAAACCATTGTATTTTTCTAAATTTGGAAAGGCTTATGTTATGGATTCTTTGGTGGGATTAAAAAAAATATCAGACAATTCTGTTGATTTAGTAATCACATCACCTCCATTTGCTTTATTAAGAAAAAAAGAGTATGGTAATGAAGATCAAAATGTTTATGTTGATTGGTTGATGCAATTTGGTTATGAGATAAAGAGAGTTTTAAAAGAAACGGGAAGCTTAGTAATAGATTTAGGAGGTTCTTATAAAAAAGGGAGACCTATAAGATCGTTATATAATTATAGAGTACTTATAAGATTCTGTGATGATATTGGCTTTAATTTAGCTGAAGAATTTTTTTGGCATAATCCTTCAAAGTTACCATCACCAATCGAATGGGTTAATAAAAGAAAAATTAGAGTTAAAGATTCAGTGAATACTGTTTGGTGGTTTTCTAAATCTGATTTTCCCAAAGCAGATGTAAAAAAAGTTCTATCTTCTTATTCAGAAAGAATGAAAAAACTTATTAAAAACCAAGAAAAGTATTATACTCCCAAAAAAAGACCTTCAGGTCATGATATAAGTATAAGTTTTGGCAAAGACAACGGTGGTTCAATTCCACCAAACCTACTTCAAATACCTAATTCCGAAAGCAATACACAATATTTACGTATATGCAAACAGTTAAAAATAAAATCACATCCAGCAAGATTTCCTGAAAAATTACCCGAATTTTTTATTAAGTTCCTAACAGATGAGAATGATATTGTTATTGATATTTTTTCAGGCTCGAATACTACTGGAAAAGTTTGTGAATCTCTACGTAGGAAATGGTTATCTTTTGATCTTTCTCATGAATACTTAGCTGCATCTGTATTTAGATTTTTAGACACAACTAATATTAATTATGCAAGTAAGATTTATGATTCTCTTCTCAAAAACAAAGAAACAAATTATGAATTGATTTATGAGTCAACAGTATTTGATATAATCAATAAGGCGTACTCACAATAATCAGGAAGAAAAGTACGAAAAATCGTAGCAGGAGAGAAACATTAACCAACATTCCGCTTCAAGAAACAAAAAGCCCTGCTCGATAAACGAGACAGGGCTTTTCTTTTAGGGAGGAGTTATTTGATTACCGGTTCTACCGGTAGGATCATTAAGTAGTTTTCACTATCTAATTTTTTCATTTTTGTGCCAAATTCCCAAATAGTTTTCAATCCGTCAGGAATTAATGATGAAGCTTTCATGCCAATTTTAATCGACTTATCAACATCATCACCTTCAAATTCAACTAACTTAACTTCGTGTTCAAGATCTGCCAGTTTTTTCATTTCCTTAACAGCCAGATCCATTCCACCCAGAGCATCAACTAGTCCGCGTTCAAAAGCCTGTTTACCTGTCCAAACTCTACCTTGAGCTATTTTATGAACATCATCTTTTGGCAGGTTACGTCCTTCTGCTACCATAGAGATAAACCTATCATAGAAGTGATGAATTGCTTCTTTAGCGAGCTTCTTCTCATCTTCTGTTGGATGTCTGTGAGTTGAATAGAGATCTGCATGTTCACCTCTTTTCACCGTATCCCAGTTTACATGTATTTTTTCATACAATCTTTCAAATACCGGGAATATTCCAATAACACCAATTGAACCTGTAATTGTGGTAGGCTGCGCGATAATTTTATCCGCAAAAGCAGCAATATAATATCCACCACTGGCAGCTACACCACCCATAGAAACTATAACCGGTTTCTTGTTTTTTCCGGTTTTACATAGTTCAACTTCTCTGGCAATAATGTCGGAAGCAAGAGCAGAACCACCACCGCTATCTACACGGATTATAATACCTTTTATTGCTTTATTTTCCCTTGCCTGTTTAATTGCTTTGGCAGTTGTTACCGAACCAATTGATTTTCCGGGAAGTCCTTCTCCTGAATGAATACTGCCGATTGCATAGATGATGGCAACCTTATCTTCTTTTGGTTTACTCCAATCTGTACTGGCTAAATTATTATGATATTTCTTAACTATTTTAGCAGATTGGAATTTATCCTTTATCTTATCTTCAAGCTGATCTTCATAGATTACTCCGTCTATGAGTCCAAGTTCAAGTGCTTTATCTGCATTCCAATAAGGACCTTCATCAATT
>JAUVKM010000129.1 GCA_030596265.1 Candidatus Cloacimonadota bacterium | reverse complement strand
ATTTTCTGATGAGAAAGTTCGAGTAGGTTTTCTGGATGAAGATATTGAGGCAAAATATGTGAACGATAAACGTTTCAGTTTAATTTTTACTATTTTCAGTGTGCTTGCAATTTTCATCTCCGGCTTGGGACTTTTGGGACTAATCTCATTTGAAGTAAATAGAAGAACCAAAGAGATCGGGATTCGTAAAGTATTGGGAGCAACTCCCTTGGAAATTGTTAATCTCTTTAATAAGGAACTCTTTATTTTACTCGGAATTTCATCTGTTATTGCCTGGATTCTTGGATACTATTTATTATCCGGATGGCTTCAGAATTTTGCTTTTCGAATTCAGATTGGAGTGTGGCATTTTGTTTTATCAGGATTTATTACCGCTTTTATTGCTTTGTTCACTTTTTCATTTTTGGCTTATAAAGCCGCTAATGCAAATCCGGTGGATGCTTTGAAGTATGAGTGAACCTTGCGAATGGTGCCTCGGCTTGTTTACAAATGATGCTGGAACTCTTTCTGCTAACCAGTGGTTGTCGAGCTTCTTGCTTCTCTCGACCTTCGCAATGGTTAATAATAACAACCATTACGGAGGTCTCGCAAACTCAACCATCCGTAAGGTCTTAAAATAGGAGAAATAAATGTTCAAAAATTATCTAAAAATCGCATTTCGGAATATCATCAAACAAAAAACCTATTCGGTCATCAATATTTTCGGATTGGCTTTGGGACTGGCAGCCTGCATACTGGTAGGATTATACATTTTCCAGGATTTCCAATATGATAACTATCATAAAAATAGTGATTATCTATATCGGGTAAGCGTTAAAACCATTACACTGAACGGTATCGACCACTTCGCTCAAACACCGGCACTGGTTGCCCCCAACCTGGAACAGAATTTCCCGGAAATCGAGAAAATATCCCGTATATATTTTTCCAGCGATGATCTTATTTCTTACGAAGATAAGAAATTCTATGAAGAAGACATCATTTTTGCTGATGAAGATTTCTTCGATATGTTCAGCTATAAAACGCTGCAGGGAAATCCTGCAGAATTCCTGAAAAAAGAAAATTCAATTATCATTACCCGGAAGATAGCGGATAAATATTTTGGAATGGAAAATCCGGTTGGTAAAATTTTCAATTTTAATAACAGGGTAAATCTGGAAATTACCGGAGTTATCGAGAATGTTCCGGTGAATTCGCATTTCACATTTGATATGGCAGCAACCTATGAAACTCTAGTCGATCTACCGGAAGGAAATTACCTTGAACAATGGGGCGCAACTTTTGGTTCATATACTTATGTAATGCTTCATTCCGAAACCGATATTGGACAGTTTATAAACAAGGTAGATCCTTTCCTGACCGAGAAGATGGAAACTTCATCAAGAATCACTAAATCAGTTGTTTTGCAACCGATTAAATCGATACATATATTTTCCGATCTTGATGATGAAATAAATCCCAACAGTTCAATTTCTTACATTATAATTTTGGGTTCTATCTCGCTTTTCATTCTCATTTTGGCCTGCATCAACTTTGTTAACCTAACCACAGCCAGAGCTGTGAAACGAGCCAGGGAAATAGGAGTAAGAAAGGTTTTTGGTGCTTTTAAACTACAATTGATCCGACAGTTTCTAAGTGAATCTATCCTGATAACTTTTATTTCACTGGGATTGGCTTTCGTTCTGGTAGAGCTTTTTGAACCATTATTCTCCCAGTTGATCGGCTCTCCTCTTATTTACAACTGTTTTAATAATATTTCAATCCTTTTTACTATTGTGGCATCCTCACTGATCATCGGTATTTTAGCCGGCTTATATCCTGCTTTTGTGCTCACCCACTATCAACCTGTTCTGGTTATGAAAGGCGCTACCAGTCAGGGAAAAAGCGGGTCTGCGACCTTGCGGAAAAGTCTGGTTTTATTCCAGTTTTCCATATCTATCATTCTCATCATTTTCACGGTCCTGATCAATCAACAGATCAATTTCATGCGTGGATTTGATATGGAATTCGACAAAGATCAGGTTGTGGTTCTGAAAACTCCCGAACGTATGTCGCACAATTCTGAAACTGTGAAAGACGAAATCAACGCTATTCCCGGTGTAATCGAATCTTCTGCCAGTTTTGGAGTTCCGTTGATGGGAAGTGGATTTGGAACGAACCTGACCCCGAATATGGAGATCGAGGATGAAGATTTCTATGTCTCTGTAAAATTGATCGACCAAAATTACCTGGATTTTTATAATATCTCGCTATTGGCAGGTCGCAAGCTTTCCGATTTGACCGGAGCAGATTTCAGGACGATAACCGTTGTGAATGAAGCTGCTGTTAAAAAACTGGGTTTTGTCAGCAACGAAGATGCGATAGGTCATGCCTATACCATTGGATTGAGTGATGGTGTGAAAAGATTTGAACCAGAAATCATCGGAGTGGTAAAAGACTTCCATTTCAACTCTCTGCACGAGGAAGTATCTCCTCTTTTATTCATGCATTGGCCCTTTTTGTTCCAAGAAGTCTCCGTCAAGATCAATCCTACAGATGTTCCTGAAACCATCAAAGAGATCAAGAAGGTCTGGGAAAAATTCTATCCTGCTCATCCTTTCGATTATTCCTTCTTGGATGAAAAAATAGATAATATGTACAAAGCAGAAGAGAAATCATTCCGTGTGATCTCGACCTTTTCTGTTCTTGCCATAATCATAGCTTGTATGGGACTTTTGGGGCTTACTTTCTACACAACAGAACAACGCCGTAAGGAAATTGGAATACGTAAAATTTTGGGTGCTTCAATACCGAATATTATCAAGAATATATCAATGGAATTTGTTAAGCTTGTTGTTATTTCAAATGTAGTAGCATGGCCGATAAGTTATTTCTTGATAAACAAATGGCTGGTTAGTTTTCCTTATAAAGTAGAAATAGATCTATTTGTTTTTATAGCTGCAGGTGCTATTGTGCTTATGATGTCACTTCTTACAATTGCTTACACTGTAATTCGCAGTGCAGCATCTAACCCAATTGAAAGTATTAGATATGAATAGGGAGTCGGCTTTGAGTGGAGAGAAAAACGATCTCCAACTTTTATCTTCTCAGGGAGTCGGCTTTGAGAGTAGCGAAAAACGATCTCTAACTTATATGTTCTAATAGTAACTAAAACTACTGCTATATAAAGTGTGAGATAAATTCTGAAAGGACGGAGAATGAAAGAATTCCTAATTCCTAATTGACTTCGTCGGTCTCCGCTTCGCTCCGGTTCCTAATTTATAATTTCACATTTCACATTTTTTAACTGCTGACGACACGTTTGTTATGGGCATTTAAAATCATTTCAATTTTTCGTTGCTTTTGCTGCATAAAAGTTGGTCGAACGGCAACTGAAGTATTTTTCCTGTTCTATCAGATTTAAAATTTTTTGCAAAGTTGCTTCGTTTCTCTTTTCAACTAATGAAAAGTATTTCCTGAGTAAATATTCTGATCCACCGCCAGCTAATACATCCTTTCTTATACTTTTTCTCCAAAATTTTTCTTCATCATTATTTTCTTTGTTTACAATTTTCTTAATATCTTTCACAAATCTCTTCTGAAAATCCATTTCATAAGGTGGAGTCATAAATCTTACAATATCATTTTTTCTAATATCAATACTTGTAAATCCAGCTTGATGAAATAACATTGGAAGTTTGTTACCGATTGCATGGTCTCCTTTATTCAATTTCTTTTTACCTTTAAATTTATAATAATGGATTTTGTGATTGATAAGTTGCTCATCCAAAGTTAGTTCTTTCATTGAAGAAAATCCTGCAAGCAAGTTGTTTGAATAATTATTAGGTTCCATACAGAAAATTGTTCCACCAGGTTTTAATATACGTTTCATTTCTGCAATTGCTATTTCGGGGTTTTCTAAATGCAAGAGCAATGTTTGACACATTACGAGATCAAAAGAATTATCTTCAAAATTAAGATTATATGAATCTCCTTTTTTGAATTCAACTTTACCGTTTTCTGCCCAGTCGTTGGATAATTCTTTAGCTTCTTTTATGAGTTTTTCCGAAATATCTACTCCGATATATGAACCGTTCTTTCCAAAAAATTTCCAATAAGTCCAACCAAGATATCCGAGACCACAACCAATATCAGCAACCTTCATTCCTTGCTTTAGATCTAACCATTTTGCTAATTTTTCTATTGTATCTGGAAGCCACATTCTCTTTCTTTGTTCTACGATGAACTTTTTCCAATTTTTATCTGACCATTCAATTTTATCTTTCATAAATTATCCTATTTCTGATTGTCCATAACGTTCTGCGTGTGCTGTGAGATCAACACTCTTCTAATTTCCCATTTCTCATTTTACATTTCACATTTTTTAACTGCCGACGACACACTTGTTGCCTTTATTTATCAACTTCTCTAAGAAATCTATTCTTTTGGGATTAATTGTTGCTTAATTTCTGAACTCTACTTTGCATTTTATTTTTCAACAGATTCAGCAATCAATTTTATCGAACTAGCTATTTGCATTATGTTTTTTTCGATATCTTCAGGACTATCTATTTTTGGAGTTAATGATTTAATGTAAGTGAAATCAAACTCCTTTTTTTCATAATATAGTTTCTTTTTATAATTATACTTAATTGTAATTGTTACCTTATCATTAGTTGAAACATCTTTTTTGTATCTATATAAGCCGTGATCAAAAAAAGATTTTATTTCTTGATTAGGTGCAACACAGGAGATATTAATTTTACCATCTTTATTAATGATTAACGGTATCTGCCTTTCTTTTGAACATAAAGATTCTATCTTTGGGACAGAGGTAATTTCTACACTTTCAGCAGTTCTGTTACCTGTATTACGTATTACGAAAAAAAGATTTGATGGTTTTTTGATAGGTTCTATTGAAAAACTTATGTATGGTCGATTTTGTTCATTAATTGCTTTTATTGTAGATTTTAGTAACACATATGAAATAATAATGCCAATGAAAGACAAAATACTATTTAGGTTATCAGCAAAATATTGCAAGAATGCCTTTAAATATATCATAATTCTTCTCCTTTTATTTTACTACTGGTACTTAATGTTTGGCATGTGCGGCGGGAATCCGGCAGTTGCCGGATCACGACCGAATAAACCGACCAAACCTGAATCGGTACGATTCAGCCCAAACAAACCACCCAGCCTTCCCGCTTACACGTTTGTTAGGCGTATTAATCATTAATACACAACATTTTCAGTGTCGTTTTGTATGCTTTTAATCATCGAAATAAAAACATCATCAACAAGAATACTTTTATCTATAAAAGATTGGAAAAGATTAACGTGCTTTGTGAATAAATAATTAATCGTGATGAAAAAGAAAAACCTAACCGAGCTGTACATAATCTCAATATTTTTGGAAACATCATTAATAAACTCGTTTGGTTTTGAACCATATTTTGATTGAATAATTTCAGATTTATTATCATTAGTTTCTCTAATTACAATATGTTTGTTAGGTATAATAACTATATTACCGTGTGCTATTGAATGTCTGATTGTAGAATTATAAAAATTTAAAAGCTTTTGTTGTTTTGTTGTACTTTCAGCCTTTAGTTTTTTTATCGGATCATTAACTGAGAATAAATAATTTTTTACATTTATCGGTCTTCCAGTTAATTGACCTAAACAAAAACAATCAAAAATTAGCATTTTTCTAAATAGTTCAAATGTTGAAGCATACCACCTAAAATATGTGTTTATTATTAATGAAGTATTATAGTGATTGTTTAAATCCATTTTTTGTGTTGATTTTACCCATAATCTCCTTGTTGTTAAAGAATCATAGTAAGGCGTAAATATATCTGAGTATTTAACATCAGGATACCCAGATAGGATTACATTAAATGCCGTTAGCCCTTTTGAAATATCTTTATTCAATAAGTCAAATAGATATTGAACCATCGCTCTTCCAGTATCTAGTATTTCTTGTCCCCAAGTACCTTTAATCATTTCAGAATAGTCATCCCCAAGAAACGGGATAAGATTTAAGAAATCATTATCAGTCTGTAGTTTATTCAAGTCACTTAAAAAATCACTCTTTAGTTTATTTTGCTCCATTATATTCTCCAATTATAAACTGATTTCTTCTGTCTTCGATTTTACGTATACAAGTTCATAACTATTGTATTTGATGTTATTATCTGTGAAAATTAATGGATCCTGTCCACCTTCGAATTTAGCTTTAAAAATCTTTTTTTCATTATCTTCTTTGAGATAGACATTGTAATATTCTCCTAAGACAAAAGTGAAAGACATTTGAAACTCCTTTTTATATTTTTATTACGCCTAACGCCGGGCGTGCCACGTCATCTTGCCATGAGCATTGGATTTGTTTTTCAAATCCTGATGCGATTAGCGAGATGATAAAAGACGAGCAAATATAAAGTCAAGGGTTGTCTATTTGCGAGTCCCCGTGGACGCAATTTT
>JAUVKM010000157.1 GCA_030596265.1 Candidatus Cloacimonadota bacterium | reverse complement strand
TTGAAAAAAAATTCAAACGAACAACATGAGCCAAAAGCAAAATAATAGAATTCCATTGGTAATCATTCAGGGAGCCACTGCGGTAGGGAAGAGTGAATTTGCAATCAAGATTGCAGAAGAACTCGATTCTTCAATTATTTCTGCAGATTCAAGACAAGTTTACAAATATTTAAATATCGGTACTGCTAAACCTACTATCGAAGATCAAAATAGAATTAAACATCATTTAATCGATATTATAAAGCCTGATGAAGAATATAATGCTGGTACTTTTTCTGAAGATGCATATAAATTAATTAAAGAAATAACAGAACAGGAAAAAACACCAATTATTTGTGGAGGTACCGGATTTTATATTAAAGCTCTTTTAGAAGGTATATTCAAAGCTCCTCAAATTCCAAATGAAATAAGACAAAGCTTGCGTAAAGCAGCAGAAATAAAGGGTACAGAATTTATTTATAAAAAGTTAAAAAAGATTGATCCAGATTCTGCCAGACGAATAAATGATAATGATACAAATCGCATTCTTCGTGCGCTAGAAATCTTTGAGACAACTGGCAATACAATAACACAATTATGGGAAGAAGATACCAGGGAACAGAGAAAATTCCAAACAATAAATATAATGATAACAGAAGACCGGGATATTCTCTACGACAGGATTAATCGTCGTGTTGATAAGATGATAGATAGAGGATTGCTGAACGAAATGAAAGAACTAATTAATAGTGGATACAAAAGAACAGATCCTGGCATGAACACAGTTGGCTATAAAGAGCTTTTTCCATTCTTAGATGGTGAAAAAGAACTTGTTGATTGCATTGATAAAATCAAACAAAATACCCGCAATTTTGCAAAACGTCAGCTTACATGGTATAGAAAAATTGATTTTGATTTGACATTGGATAGTAAAAACATTAACTTTTCAAATGTCTTTAAAGAAATAATGATAAAATTACAGGAGAAACGATGATCGTTGCAAAAGTAAATGATTACGAAATTGAATTTCAGGAATATAAAGCAGAGTTAGCGGAAGTGCTTAAAAATATGCACCTTGGAGAGCCTAATAGTGAAGCGAAGAAAAGAGCAATTGAACAACTAATTGATGGATATCTTCTCCTTAATTCAGCAAAAATATCTAATGTTGAGGTTTCTGAAGATGATGTTGAAAATGGAATGGTAGAACTGAAACTTAAATTCAATTCTGAAAATGATTTTAATAATATGCTGAATAATGAAGAAATTAAAATTGAAACTATAAAAGAAAGAATTAAAAACAATTTATTAATAACAAAATATGTTAATATCAATTTTTCAACTGAAACGGATTTTCCAATTGAAAAACTACAAGAGATTTATAAAGAGAATATTAATTCATTTAAAACCCATGAAATGGTAAAAGCTTCCCATATATTAATTAAAGGTACAGATAAGAAAAGTTTATTAAGAGCTCAGGAATTGTATAAGAAAATTAAAACAAAAGACGATTTTGATAAAATTGCTGCTGAGTGTTCGGACTGCCCAAGTAATTGTCAATGTGGTGATCTTGGTTATTTTCCTAAAGGAAAGATGGTAAGTGATTTTGAAAAAGTTGCTTTCAATTTAAAACAGGATGAATTCAGCGAACCAGTAAAAACAGAATTTGGATATCACATAATAATGAATACCGGTAGAAAAGAGAGCGTGATAGCCGATTTTAATGAAGTTAAAGATGCTCTTAAAGATAGACTAAAAAGAATTGATTCTGAATTGAAGCTTATTAAACATCTCAAAGGATTACGAAGTAAAGCAGATATTGTTATTAACCAAAAAGAATTATAACTTTTATTAGGAGAAAATAAAGGAGACGAACAAATGGCATTATTAGGAGTAAATATAGATCATATAGCAACACTACGGGAAGCAAGAAAAGGAATCGAGCCGGAACCGGTTCATGCTGCAGGTATAGCTGAACAAAATGGAGCTGATCAAATAACAATTCATCTTAGGGAAGATAGGAGACACATTCAAGATCGTGATCTGAAATTGCTCAGACAAACAATTCAAACAAAACTAAACCTGGAAATGGCTTCGACCAATGAGATGGTGAAGATCGCTTCTGAGATCAAACCGGATACAGTTACTCTTGTTCCGGAAAAGAGGGAAGAGCTGACAACAGAAGGTGGATTGATTTTATCAGAATCACATAGAGAAATTATCTCTTCTCTAAAGAAAGCCGGAATTGAAGTTAGTGTATTTATTGAACCAGATCTAGAGATGATAAAAGTAGCTAAAGATCTCGGTGCCGATGCAGTGGAAATACATACGGGAAGATTTGCAAACTTAACAGTTGATAGTGAAATTCAAACTGAAGTAGAAAAAATATATAATGCTGCAATTCTAACTAAAAAGTTGGGAATGAGAGCTGTAGCAGGTCATGGCTTAAATTATCACAATACACAAAAGCTTGTTGAATTGGATGTTTTTGAAGAATTCAATATTGGACACAGTATTATTTCCCGTGCTGTATTCTCCGGACTTGCTGAAGCAATTCTAACAATGAAATTAATTGTTGAATAACAAAAGAGTATTTTAGCAACGAACTAAAACAAACAAAAACGAACGAATAACAAGAAAAGTATAATGAAATCTCCTCTTGAGACGCCGTACTGAGCCTGTCGAAGTAGGAGTTCGACTTTAGTTGGGATGTTTATTCCATTAAATCAATCTTGTTTCCAAACCCAAGTTTAATTAATTGTTTTGGTTTCCAAGGCGGGGGTAGCAAGAGGTTTGGCATAAACCTTAAATTGTTGCAAAGGTTTAGCATTTTCTTACATAAGTACAAATAAAATAAAGACCAGCCCAAGAATTCACTCAGACTGGTCATATGATACTATTTAAGCATCAGGCATTTCTTCACAGAGTAGTCTTTACCATTCACACTGAGTTTATAGAAATAAACACCGGAAGCTACCGATCTGTTATTATCATTTCTACCATTCCAGAGAATTTCATGAATACCTTTTACCAAACTCTCATTTACCAAAGTCTTTACCTTTTGACCTTTGATGTTGTAAACTGTGAGTTCAACTTTACTCTCATCAGGTATTGAAAATGAGATCATTGTAGTTGGATTAAATGGATTGGGAAAATTTCCATGAAGTTTTACTTTCACGACTATTGGTGAATACACACCTCCATCATTTGTTTCCTGCATTAATAAAGCTAAAAGATCGTTTTCCATTTCTTTGGCATGTTTGGAGTTTCTGACTGCATGATCATCACTGATAAACCGTATACCAGAAGCTCTACCACCTGCTGCTTCTGCTTCCATGTAGGTATAAACTATGTCTAATTGTGTAAATACTGAATCAATAATAGAAAGGCTATCATCAAACATAATCTCATATTGATAGATAGCCTCCTGAAAATTTTCCATTTTCCTGTCACAGTTTATTGCACTTTGTTTAGCAAGCTCATATAAATCAGTATTAAGTGAATCAGTCATAATATTTTCGTATAACTGTTGAGCCTCATTATAACCAAATCCAATATCAGGATCAACACAGTTCAAAAGACGTGAAGCAGACCATAATGATTCTACATCATCAGGATTTTCTTCTATTGATAAGAGATATTTTTGCTTTGCTAAAACTAAATTTCCATTCATCTCTGCTTCTAAACCTTCATCAAATAATCTGTCACCAACTCCAAAAGGTGGTGTGAAACCAGTATTGGTGCTATCACATATTGGTTGGAAGATAACTTCCCATTCTGGTGGATAAAAACTCTGAATGATCTCTATTGTAGTAATTCCATCTCCCCAAAAATTGCTTCGACAGTAGTATTGATTATCTGCACCGCTTGCATTATAAATTGATTTTGAACTGCCACCGGATTCGATGACAATATCATTATATTTATAATCCAGTACAGGGTAAGAATCACCTATCAGATATATTTCGGGATTATCAATAACTCCATTTCTTGTGTTGCCAATATAATTCGATAGAATTACAGGATGTGACCTACGTGAGATATATACTCCTTTATCGTCATTATTATAAATTGCATTATTATTAATTTCTGCATTTGTATTATACAAAAACAAACCATACTGACAGTCGTAAATGAAATTATTTTCGAAATGGCTAGCAGCAAAAGGAGATGAAGTATTACTAATAATTACACCATATTTACCATAAAAAATTGCAGTATCATTTACTTTATATGAAGTTGGAGAATTTATTTGCAAACCATAATCACAATTTGTTATTTCTGAATTTGTAAGATCAATATCACCAAAGCATTGTATTGCATTTGATGCATTTGAAAATTTGCAGTATTGGAAATCCACTGCCCCATCAGAATCTATATAGAATCCTTCCCAATTATATGATGATATCTTATCAAATTCAATTATGTTCAAAGAATCTCCAATTGCTGTAACTTGACCGCTGACACTGAATTTTGAATCCTCAGCCATTAGAGGGTGAGAGCTTGGTGTAAAAATTAATTCGGTTCCAACAGGAACAGTTATTTCGTGTCTGAATACAATATCACCCAAACCGAATTTAGAGATTCCAGCGATTTCAATATTATCAAAAGTGCCACTGTAGATAGTTAATTCTTCTGTAAGTAGATTTGCTGTTTCAAAATCATCGTATTCATAATTCACGTAGAAATATAGGCTATCAAGAGCAAGGCTTTCTATGTTATTGTTAATTGTACCTCGGTCAGGATTAGTTAAATCACCAGAAGAATAATAGTGAGTTTTAGAAATCAAATCTTCGGGAAGAACACCACATCGTAATATTTTATACTTAGGATTAGGGATAGGCATTGGTATTGGGCTAGTAAAACTCATTACAGTTGTTATTTCCAATTCATTGTTTTCTGACCATTCTGCAATTACCTCTTCAGAGTCATAATCGGAATCGAAAACAACAACATTAGTAAAATCTGTACCTCCCCTATCTTCAACTTCAAGAAAGGTATCAGAATTGAGGATTAATTTTTTGATATCAGTGAAAATATTATTAGCTTCTATTAATAAGAAAGATGCATATGTAACAAATCTTGTATTACCATTATCGCAATCAATATAGTTTCCATCCGAAACAGCAGCATAGCAATCAAAACCGGTATTTAATGAAAATTTAACAGCATAAGTGGCACCTGCCTGTGATATTATGTCTATCGGATTTGTACTGCTCTCTTATGGAATGAGGAGTGTGAGAAATTGTTCGTTAACAGCATTTAATGAACTTATTCTCAATCTTTGATGCTCCCATCTTTTATATAAATCGTTACCATAAAAACCTTGTGGTAAACTATCATTTAATGTATACACTGTATTATTTAAAGCATTGATACAACCTAACGCACCATAAAGATATACATATGGATTACCTTTATAATATCTATAATTAAATGAACCGTTATCAGTATAATTTATTATTTCATTATTATTATTATTATCTCTAACTCCAAAATGCAATTGATTACAAAACTCATTTATCCCTTCATTATCAATATTAACCATATCATCGTTAATAATAAAATAACTGCCATCAATCATGTAATAATTGCGGTAAACATCTATATCATCATCCGCATCACCATTATACTCTCCTCCATCTATTTGGTCATGATAATAAGGTATATGTACTTTCACATGTTGGATATTATTGTTATCGATGAAATATGATTTTGTAGCTGGGTTGTATATATTAGGATTTTCAATTGCCAAATGATCGATAGTACCACGATCAAATGCCTTACCCAATGGTTCATACTTTTT
>JAUVKM010000063.1 GCA_030596265.1 Candidatus Cloacimonadota bacterium | reverse complement strand
AGCAAATACAGCAATATTATTTGCTCCGATCATTTTTCTATATCGCATAAGTTCTCCTGCACAGGCGTTCATCAATCCCTCATCTGCAATATGTGAATACACAAAACCTTCTACACGGATGAATTCGCCTCCGGTAGCCTGTGCAACTGCCAGCGCTTCCAAATTGGCTCCAGCCAATATCTGAACACCGCATGTAATTGAGATATTCTTCTTAACTTCAGACGCAATTGCTGTCATCGAAGCAGTTATTTCGGGTCCAACATTTCGGTTCAGATACGGCACATCGTGCATATTTTCCAAGATGATAGCATCTAACCCATTTTGCTCATACAATATTGCTTCCTGAACTGCTTTAGTAATTATTTGTGAGATACTATATTTATTATTCGGTGTGCCGGGAAGCGCTTCAACATGGATCATGCCAAATATCATTTTTTTCTTTTGCAATTTATCAATAAAATTCATCTTAATCCTTCTTTATTTTCCAATCTTTTCTTACGCATTTACAAAACCCGTGATAGATTGCACAAATTCCACCAAGAATTGCGAAGAATCCCCAGAACAAAGGCATCGCAAAAATATATACAATTTTTAATTCACCCGTTTTTTCAATTTGCTTTGCTATCAATGGAACATAATAAATTCCGGCTGTTAATAACATCATACCGGCAACAACTGTTATATGACCGAATATGATTGTGCCATAACGGTTCTTTACAAATTTTGAGACGATCAATCCGGCTCCAATTAAAATTTTAATTATTGCCCAAAGATACATGCCAATAATTAAATGATAAATCCCAAATGCTAAAAGTCCTAATCCTAAGATCAGCCCAACGATTCCACTTGATTTCATTTCTTTCTCCTTATAATTTGCCACTAAGAACGCTAAGAAACGCAAAAAAATATTTATGTTTTCCTTTGTGTTTCTTCGTGAACTTCGGGGTTATTTTTTCGTTTCTTATAATACTTATATACAAGGCCATAGCTTGCTAATCCAAATGATGTTGCCACAATTCCCATATACAGTTCATCCACATTTTGCCAGAATCCCGGTAGATCAATGTTTCGCCATATACTTACCGTGATCACGCCTAAAATACTGGCAAATACAAATTGATGATCTTTTATCTTTCCGGGAAAAATATATCCATAAAGAACAGGAAGCAGCAAACAGCTGGCAGAATAACTTCCCAGTGTTTTCCAAACTGCTTTAATATTGCCTTCAAATATAACTCCCATCAAAACTGCCAGTATTCCCACAAAGATTATTCCTAAATGATAGAGAGATACTTTCCCCTTCCATTTTTTTGGCATCATATCATAAGAAACTGTTGTTCCTGCTATGAAAAGATAGGAATCTAATGTTGAAAGGATCGTTGCCAGAATTCCAGCCAGAACCAAACCCCGAATCCCATTTGGTAGTATTTGAAGAGCATATATAAGATATGCTTTATCAGAAGCAGCTTCCGGAATTACTGCTCTTGCATACATCGCTCCAGCCGTTGTGCAGATATCAAAAAGTATCCAGATAACTGTGGAGATAAGGATTCCTCTTTTGGCTACTTTTATGTTCTTTGCTGCGAAAACTCTCTGATAAAAATTGGGATCAACTAAAGTTGAAAGTGCGATAAACCCCCAAACAAGTGTAGTTGCAATGCTTTCTCCACCGGTAAGTGTGAAATGAGCAGCAGGCAGATTTGCTTTTAGGAAGCTGATTCCTCCAAACAATTTATAGGAAAATAGGAGAATTAGAAGCACACCGAGACACATTACAAAGAATTGGATTATATCAGAAAAAACAATTGCCCTAAATCCACCGTAAAGTGTGTAAAGAATTACAACTGTTACGCCAATTATCATACCTTGCAGAAATGAAATTCCAAATAATGCCTGAATGAGAAGTCCTAAACTTATTACGTAAGCAATTGGTAATACATTGAAAAAATTAAAAACTGCACTTAACTTTCCGGCTCTCGGTCCGAACATTTTTCCTACCAGATCAGGAAGTGTAATCGCTTTATATTTAGCGACTTTATGTACAATGAAGAATGCGAATAAAATGTATGAAATATACCAGAAAACTCCCTGAGTAATAAAATTGAATATCCCTTGTTCAAAGGCAATCTTCGTTACTCCAAAGATCCCGCCGTACCAGGTGGCAACCAGAGTTGCCACGAACATTGGGAGAGTGAGTTGTCTTCCCATTAAGAAGATGTCTAAAAAATGGATTTCATTATTATCAGAAATGTTCCCCTTTTTCTTCTTTAAATATTGTCCGTAAATTACGGATAAAAAGGTTAAAAGTAAAACTCCAAAAAATACATACCAATCTAATTTGCTCAAGATCGTTTTATAATCTATCGTTAATTCAAATTCCAACTGCAACTCCTTTTTCGGCATTACCCGATAAGTCTGAGGGTTAAGTGATATTCACTTCTCAGCCATTTGTTTTGGCTCCCCTGTTATTGGTTTGTGAGATTTTACAAGATTGAAGTTAAGTCAAATTATTTTTATATTGAAATCCCGAAAAAGTCTCTTTCAAAGAATCTTGTCTTTTGACTTTTTCAGGGTTGGAAGTTGATAAATGAAAGAAACCTTGAAAATGCTAAGCAAGTAGGAATTTATGATAGAAGCCATTTCAAGGTTAAGCAAAAACCATTTGACACTAAAAACGTGATTTTTTTATTCAAATAATAAATGGTTCTTTATAAAATTTCTATCAATGGGGTGCTGTTTGGCAGTTGCTGAACGGTTGAGAACATACCCTTGAACCTGATCCGGATAATGCCGGCGTAGGAAACTGATAAATTACATTTAACCACAATTCGGTTTCTTTCGGGTTGTGGTTTTTTGTTTTAAAAAAATAAATGGAGAAAATATGAAAAAAATAATTTGTGTTTTAATTGGAATAATTGCTTTTAGTAGTCTGGCTTTTGCTGATCAATTGACAGGGAGAATTACAGATTCCCAATCCGGAAAACCGATAGATCAGGTTAGTGTTTATGTGGAAAGTATAAACTTATCTGCGACTTCAGATGCGAATGGAAATTATGTGTTGAACTTTATTAAACCGGCACTTTTCACATTTGTTTTTGAGCGGATCGGTTATGAGAAAAAGGTTGTGGAGCACAATCCATTTGATACATCTATTCTAAATATACAGCTTATAAAAAAACCGCAGAATATTTCTGGAATGAAAGTATCAGCCACAAAAGCAAAAGATCGTGAGACACCTATTACATTTACAAATTTGACTCAAGAGCAGGTTCTTCAAAACAATTTTGGTCAGGAAATTCCAATGCTGTTGGAAGATGTTCCTGGAGTTTATGCCTACTCTGATGCAGGTGGTCTGGTTGGAAACGCACATCTTAAAATCCGTGGTTTCGATCAAAAAAGGATTGGTGTGATGATAAATGGGATACCTCTTAATGACCCGGAAGATCACAACGTTTACTGGGTTAATATGCCGGATCTTGCCGAGAGTACATCTGACATACAATTCCAGCGTGGTGTGGGAAGTTCACTCTACGGGATCTCAACTTTTGGCGGTTCACTCAATATGCAGACTAATTTTTTTGCAAAAGAAAATAGAACAGAAATATTCTCTGCTCTGGGAAGTTATAACACTTATAAAGCTGGAATAAAGACAACTCAAAAGTTTGGGAAATACAGTACTAATATCCGCTTTTCAAAAATTGCTTCTGATGGTTATCGGGATAATTCTGCTTCCGAACTCTGGTCTGTTTTCACAAATCTTTCCAGAGTGGGTGAAAGATCAATCACAGAATTTAATTTTTATACCGGACATGAACTTACCCATGCAGCCTGGGAAGCCTCTGGGGATTGGGAGCTGGAAGAAAACCATCAGCACAATCCTTATACATATGATAATTATGTCGATGATTTTTCCCAACCTCATTTTGAATTGCATAACAGTTATTTTCTGAATGAAATATCTGACGTAAAAAATTCCATTTTCTACATTCGCGGAAATGGGTTTTACGAACAATATAAATATGATCGTAATCTTTGGGAACACGGACTTGTAAGTGAAGAAAGTAGTGAAGAAGCAGATATCATCCGTCAGAAATGGATTACTAAAAATCATTATGGCTGGGTTTCACAATACAATTTACATCATGAAAAAGGGACTTTTACAGCAGGAACTTATCTCAGTTTGTTCGATAGTGATCATTGGGGTGAGATCAGAGAAGTGATAGATTATGAAAATTTGGGAATAATTTATGAGAGCGGTCAAAGATATTATAATTACACTGGTGAAAAACAATATTTAACTGCTTATGTGAATGAAATTTTCAAACCAATTAACAATCTTTCAATTATGGCAAACCTATATTTCCAACATATAAATTATGACTTTGAACAATTGGAATCAGGAAATTTTACAGGAGAATTTCTGAATGCTTATGAAGTAGATTACAATTTCTTTAATCCAAGATTTGGTGTTAATTATAATGTAAATGAGAATTTCAATATTTATGGGAACATTTCTATTTCTCAAAGAGAACCTACAGACAGTGAACTCTATGATACCTGGGATGGACCGGATGATCTAGGAGTGGCTCCTCTGTTTGCAGTGGCAGATACGGTTTTTACAGATGATGGAAATGTTGAAAAGATCAACTGGAGTGATCCTTATGTGAAAGAGGAGAAATTGCTGGATTATGAAATGGGGATTGGCTACACAGTTGGAATTTGGGATTTGAAAGCAAATGTATATTGGATGAATTTTACTGACGAGATCGTAGCGTATGGTGGTGTTGATGATGAAGGAAGCCCAATCCGCGGGAATGCAGATAAAACTGTGCATAGAGGTGTGGAACTCTCTGCAAAAGTGCAGTTACCTGCCTACCTGGAATTATCCGGTAACTTCAGTTACAGCGATAATTATTTCGAAGATTTTACAAAGTATGAAGAACAATGGTTTGAAGATGAATTTGGTGATTGGTATTCAGAGACAATTGAAACGGATTTTTCAGGCAAGACAATTGCTGGATTCCCAAGTATAATCAGTAGTGGAAAACTTGCATATAATAGTGGTAATTTCAATCTTTTTACTCAAATGCAATATGCGGGAAAACAATATTTGGATAATACCGAAAATGAAGATCGTACAATCAATCCATTCAAAGTGCTTAATATTGGTGCCGTTATTAATATCGCAAAACTCTTTGGTAAAACCGATCTGCAATTGAATCTGAAAGCGAATAATATCCTAAATGAAGAATATGAAACTGCCGGTTATTATGATAGTTGGGCAGATGAAAAATATTATTTTCCTGCAGCCGGACGTAATTTTGTAGCTGGATTGAGGTTGGGATTTTAGTGCGTCTAAGCGAATAAGGGTATAAGCGAAAAAGTGTAGGGCAGATCAGTGATCTGCCCTTGATTTATTATCTTTTGATTTCTAAATCAAAACTTAATTCATTCTTATATACAGTGAATATCATATATGGTAAATTTCTATATTCAATGTCCCTTCTATTGCAAATGGTTGGAAGCTTCTCTACAAGTTTTTGATCATTAGATAAACTTTCTTCTGAAATCAATATTACTTGATGATCTTGTTTTTTAAATTCTTCACAAACTGCGATTAAATACAAATCTGCATATTTGTCAGAATATAGCCCCCTTTGACTTTCTAATTCCCATTCATCCAAATATTTTAATCGTATCTGTACTAAATTTGCTTCAAATAAAGGTTCAATTTTGTCTAATAGATGTTGGGTACTGTATCCAAATGATTTCATCTTATCTTTTAGCTTTTTTGATTCTGGGTTTCTTAATTCTTTTAGTACTTTATCTATAATAATGATTTCTTCATTTTTAATTCTTGAAAGAATAAAAGTCTCAAGTTTGTCGTAAATTTTCTTTTCATTTTGGTTATTAAAACAGTAGTACTTTACAAAGCTCATTATACTACTTGTATCCAAAATTAATTTTCTTGCCATTTAATAAATTACCGAATCAATACTTTTGTTATCACTAATGTGTAGATAATCACGCAATCTACTCTCGTTTATGTTACCTTCGAAATAATTAATTGTTACAATTTCCTTAAATAAATTTGATTCAATTGGTTTTTGAAAAGCATAATTACTCATACCTTTTTCTTTAGCTATTTCTCGTTCAAGTTTTGCCTTCTCTTTCTTATCATGAGATATTTGTTTTAAAATAAATTTAATTTTCTCCATTATATTTTCATAATCTTTTTGCGCTATCTTATTATTAATTCTCAATCGAGTGTAAAGTGCTGAATAGCTAAGGTTTGTATTATTATACAATTTATTAATAAAGCTCTGATGGAAATTATTTTTTTCTGTGGCTTGTTTTAATTTTGAAAAATCTGTATGGAACTTACCTAACAAAAAGTAAAATGAAAAAGTATGACACCACTTTTCTATTCTATTAAGATTACTAAAATCAGCTTCAGAAACACAATCAATCTCCTCATGCTGAAGTAAATAATGAGCAAACTCATGGAATAAAGTAAATATTTCTCTTCTAATATATTCTTGTCGTTTTATAACAATAATATTCGGAGATATATAGAATCCATTAAAACTAGCTTTATTCTTTTTGTTCCAATTTTCAGTAAACTCAAAAATGAAAATATTCATATCTTCTAAAATTCTTATTGCATTTTTTAGGAAATCTTTAAGGGTTTTAGGTTGCTTAATAACTATTTCTTTTAAAAGTAGTCTTTCGATGTTGTTAAATTCTTGTCTTATATCAAGTGCAACTTGTTGAGGATTATCCTCCAAACAATAAGTTTTAAGTATTCTTTTGGGTTTAAAATTGATAAGTTTACATAGAGTTTGGATTTCGATTTTTCTTTGCTCATATTCATTAATTTTCTTTTTAGATTCAAAATCCAATTCAGAATTAAATACATTCTTTCTAAAGAAGATACTGCTTTTATTTGATGAAGGTAATTTTTTTTTTGATATGTACCACGTTAATCCTTTATTGAATGTTTTATCAATCAATTTAATTATTTTTAATTCAATATCAGTTTCTGTTTTCAATACTTGTTCAAGTTCTCTAGTAGTAAAAGCTAATGTTTTTCTATTACTGTGTATAAGTTTAATGAATTCATTACTATTAAGATTGTATAAATTCATCAGATATTTAATCCTACTAGGATTTAATTTGAATGAGATATTATTTTTATTCATTTTATAATTTTTTTGAACTGCTTTCCTTTCAATTTCTAAAAACAGAGATCAAACTTTTCCGTCAAGAATTTAATATAATCCTATCATTTATTTCAATTCCTTCTTCAAAATATTCCTAAAACGTGTTGCACTAAGATAATGATCTTCCAAAAGTTTTCCATTGTACATCAGGCTGAAAACACCAAATCCGGATGGAGCTTTTTTTGCTTCCTGCCAGGTTGTGATCTTTTTGATCTTCAGATCAATACCTGTTTCTTTGGCTACTTCTTTAAGGGCTTCAACAGATTTATGATGCCATGGACATTGATTAGCATAAACCAGATTCCATCCCTGATATTTCTCTTGATCCTTCATCCAATCTATCAATTGCGGATCTTTTGACTCAGAATTGAATTTCTTTACCATCAGTTCATAACGTTCAAGCTTATCAACTTGAGAATAACCATTCTTGATGAACAATTGTTTGTTTGCAATGAATGTTCCGTCGCTGGTCATCACGCATACACCCTTCATATTCTGCTTTCTCGCATCTTCTTCACATGTTCTCACCAGAAATGAACCATAACCCTTTTCTTTGTCCTTTTTGGCATAAACGAACATACAGTGAATAAATAAGTAGTCTGGAGCATTAACCGGTCGCCAAGCAAAATCAGCAGGAACATATTCGATGTAACCTATTTGTTTACCAGCATCATTATACAAGATTTTAATTCTTAATCCTTCTTTATAACTCTGCTGGAACCAGTTCTTTTTAGATTTAAATCCTTCACTCTTAACATCTTTAACACAAAATAATGCATGCTCCATTATATTTTCCGGAGTTACATCTACAAGTTTAATATCATTCATTTGTATCTCCTCCTTTCATTGTCCAGTGTGTGTTCATATCTCAGGATTGAAACATCCCGTTAATCCTGTTTATCCTGTCAGAATAATCCTGTCGAAAATTATCCTGTCCAACTGATTATACTCCCTGCATAAAATGGTTGGATCATTCCTGATTTGAGTTCAATGAGTAAAGCACCATTCTTATCGATTCCTTTTGCTTTTCCTCTAAAAGTATCAAAATCTGTATCTAATTCAATTTGAAGTCCTTTCAATAATGAATGTTGATTGAAATATTTTACATCCAATTCTCCCTCAACAAATCCAGGAAGAGCAAAAGCAAAATTGTCAAAAACACTGGTTAATATCTGTTCATTATCCACAGAACTATCGAACTCAATCTGCAGCGAAGTTGCATTTGGAGCCAAAATTTCATCGAGTTCTGTTACGTTTGAATTAATGCCGATTCCGATAAGGTGATATTTTTTGCTGCTGAGATTGCTGGAAAGAACACCGCATAATTTTTTATCATTCAAATAGATGTCATTTGGCCATTTGATTTTCAAATTATCAGTGATTGAAGGGAATAACTCAGATAGGGTTTTATGAATGCAGATTCCGGTAAAAATTGTAATATTAGATTGGAAGTTGAATCCGTAAAGAGCAGCAGTTAGCCACAATCCTCCGATTGGTGAGACCCAAGAATTTTTTCCTCTTCCTTTACCAGAAGATTGTTCTCCCGCAAGACACAAAAAATTACCCTGAGCTGTATTAGAATTAATTAGTCTTTCCGCTTTTAATGATGTACTATTTAATTTATTAAAGTATAATACTTCATCGAATAATGGATGTTTAAAATCTTTCAAATAAATCTCCTATTCTTGTCTTTCTGACGTATCTTTCACGCTGTTCTCAGGAAGAATCTCTTTTATTTTTAGTAGAAAAAGTGGATGAATTTTCACGAGATTCTTCGCAAGTAAGGCTATAAGATTCCTCAGAATGACAAGAAATGATTTTTTTCATAATATCAACATCGAATCACCATAACTGAAAAAACGATATTCTTCTTCAACAGCAATTTTATATGCATTCATGATATTTTCATAACCAGCAAAAGCAGAAACCAGCATCATTAATGTAGATTCCGGCATATGGAAATTGGTGATCAATCCATCAATAATTTGAATTTCTTTTCCGGGATACAAGAAAATATTAGTCCAATGTGAACCGCTTTTAAGATATCCATTTTCAGCAAAACTTTCCAAAGTACGCGTCGTGGTTGTACCAACCGCAATAATGCGT